>JAENVT010000488.1 GCA_016650435.1 Ilumatobacteraceae bacterium | reverse complement strand
CCAGCGCTGTCAGCATCTCTGTAGCTGTGCTGTACGGCCCAATTTCAGTGCTCATTGTGGACCTCCCAAACCTCGCTGCGCGACTGTAGCGACGGACAGGGCAAAATTGATCACGTGAGCACACCGGCCGACGATCTGCTCATCGATCGTCGCGCCACAGTCGAACGCATCGCGCTAGCGCCGTCGTCGTGGGTCGAGATGGTTCCCGGCTTTGTCCGTGATGCGACTGCGACGTTCACCAAGCTGCACGACACCCTGCCGTGGCAGCAGACGGAGGTTCTCCGCTACGACCGCTACGTGCCCGAGCGGCGCCTTGGCGCCGGTATGCGTTCCGACTCGACTCCGATGTTCCACCAGACCGGCATGCACCTGAGGTCACGTTTCCGTGTTCCCTTCACGGGCGTCTCCGCGATCCTCTATCGGAACGGTGACGACTTCCAGGGTCTGCACAGTGATCGTGAGATGAAGTGGCTCGACGAGACGGTGATCGCGATTGTCGTGCTCGGCACCCGACGACCGTTCGTCTTGCGCCCGCGTGCGCCGGGCGGAGTACCGGTCGAGCGCGTGCCGGCTGGCTCCGACACCGACGATGTGGTGCTGATGCCGGGAGAGGGCGACATGTTGATCATGGGTGGGGCGTGCCAACGCGAATGGCTGCACGGCGTGCCCAAGACGTCGACGGATCAGCCGCGCATCTCACTCACGTGGCGATGGACGAGCCGGCGCGGACGACCAGACACCAGTCCGACCTACTACGACGGCCGGCACTTCAGCGACGCAGCACGCCAGCCCGGGTCTCGCAGCCGGCCTGTCTGACCGCGCGCTGGCCCCGGTCTCTCGATCTTTAGGGGTCGTCATCGGACGCCGGATTGACCCTCCACCTATCCGTGCTTGTCGGCTTTGTCGCGCGTGTCCTTGCTTGAGTGGCCGCTCCTCTTCGAGGAACTCGAGTCGCCTTTGTTGGAATGCTCGGGGCGCTCGTGGCTGCCGGCCTTAGAGGCCTTCTTGTCTCCGCTGCCGTCGCCGTGTTTGGAGGATTCCTCTTCGGTCGGCGCCGGTTCAATCAATGGTGCTCCGGACGGAGGGAGGTCCAGTTGTTCTGGTGGTGGCAGCACGACAGCGACGTCTGCTTGCGGCGCGGATGGCGGTTCGGTCTGGGCCTCGGGCAATGGCGCTGCTGATGTGGAAGCCACAGTAGGAGCCTCCACGTTGAACTGGGGCTGGGGGAGAGGTGAACGACCGATCGGAGGTGCAGATGTGGCCGGCGGCTCAGACTCGATCTCGTCAGGAATCGACGTTGTCGAGGGGACGATTTCGAGTTCGAGGGCGGGCGGTTGTTGGATGACCTCGGCTGAGATCATCGAGGCGCGTGGAACCACGGGCGTCGGCGAAGCTGTAGACGCGATCGCCAGTCCGCCACTGAGCGCAAGCACGGTGACTCCCGCGGTTGCCGTCGTGGTCGTCAGCCCGGCCGCTGTCGACACCGTGTCGGGAGCGAAGGACGCGGCCTTGGCGATCTGGCCAAGGAAGGGCAGGTGAGCCAGCACGGCGAACGCTCCCATGGAGCGCCGCAGCTCGCCGATCGACACGTTCAACAGTGCCCGAACGACCTCGGGACTGAAATGCGTTCCCGCGCATCCGGTCAATTCCGTTCGCGCTTCGGTCAGCGGCAGTGCCTTCTTGTAGGAGCGGACGGCTGTCATCACCTCGAAGGCATCGGCCACCGCCACGATCGCAGCGGAGCGGGGAATCGCGTCGCCGGCGAGACCGTTCGGGTATCCGCTCCCATCCCAGCGTTCGTGGTGTCCGCCGATCGCGTGAACTGCGTCTCCCAACCACGGTTCAACCGGCGCAGCCAACTGCGCTCCTGCCTGTGGGTGACGCTTGAGGATCGCCCACTCGCGCTCGTCCGGTGGACCTTTTTTGTTGAGGATCTCCGCAGGCACCGTGATCTTGCCGATGTCGTGGATCAGCGCGGCCCACTGCAGTCTCGCCCGCTCGTCATGTGAGAGGTGAAGCTCCTCGGCGATCAGGTCGGTGTACAAACGGACTCGCTCCGAGTGGCCACGGGTGCGGCGATCGTGATCGCCGATCGCAGTGGCGAGCATCAACAACTGCTCCGCGGCGCGAGATGGGTCGTCGGAAAGACCTTGACTCCGGGCCGTGACGACTTCGCGAGCGAGCCGACGACCGCTTCCTCCCTTGAGCGCTGTCCGGAATCGTGAAGGAGTCTGGTCGGGAAACACCAGCGACAGTTGGAGCAGTGCTGCCAGCGGCAGGAACTTGCGAGCCACTGCATCGGTCAGTGCAAGGGCTAGGAGCGAGCAGATTGCGATCAACAGGATTCGACCGATCGCCGTGACGGTGCTGGAGGTCGATGGCAAGGTCCGGCTGACCAGCAACGAAACTTCGACCGACGTCGCGATCGGCACCAGCGTCACCGCAACCCGCAACGCTCCTGACGCGAACCGCCGGCGTTGCCACTCTGACGTGTCGGTTTTGTCGCCTTGTGCACTTGGTGCCGCCATTGCTCGCCCCGTCCTGCGTCGACCAATTCCCCATTCATCGGCGCAACTGCCGTGTCACTTGAGCGGTTTTCCTAGTTTTTTCGAGAGACTCCAAATGCCGGCCGCGAATCAGCCTCGACCTGGGCTTTAGTCGAGCTTGGCCACGCAATCAGGACGAGCACAGGGCCGCACAGGGAGAACAAACAGACACCGCTGCGCAATAAAAGGGGCTGCGGCGCGAATTGCCGCTCACACGGCGGCCCGGTCATGCCGATAGCGGTACGTGTGGCGACGGCAGAACTTGGCGCGGAATCGGTGGCTTGGGCGCCCGTGGTTGTCGCGCGTCGTTCGCGTCACCGTCTACGCCGTGCCATTTCTTTGCTCGATTCTCGCCGCTCTGACACTGTCGACGCTGATCCCGATGGCCGACAGCCGGCCGGTCGCGGTCATGCGTCTGATCGCCATTGCCGCAGTGTCGACGGTCGTGCTGTACGGCGCCGATCGGTTGACCCGGCGAATGCTGCCGCTCGCCGCCTTGTTGGGCTTGACGCTCGTCTTCCCCGACGAGGCGCCGTCTCGATTCAAGATTGCCATGCGATCGGGAGGCACCGTCGAACTACAGCGAAGGCTCGAGGAGTACCGGCGGATCGGCGCGAACGAGCCCGCTCTCGCCGCGCAACGTCTGCTGGAGCTTGTTGCAGATCTCAGCCAGCACGACCGGCTGACTCGCGGGCACTCCGAACGGGTCCGTGCCTATTCGCAGATGATCGGTGAGGAACTCGGACTGACGGAGGCGGAGATCGACAGTCTGCGATGGGCAGCGCTGCTGCACGACATCGGCAAGCTCGAAATTCCCTTCGAGATCCTCAACAAACCAGATCGCCTAACAGCGGAAGAATACGAGACGATCAAGCGTCACCCAGGCATTGGTGCGAGGTTGACCGCGCCGTTGGCGGGCTGGCTCGGCGATTCCGTTCGTGCCGTTAGTGAACACCATGAACGGTGGGATGGAGACGGCTATCCGAACGGTTTGCGAGGTACCGACATCTCGCTCGCGGCGCGCATCGTCGCCGTCGCCGACACGTTCGACGTGATGACCTCCGTCCGCTCATACAAGAAACCGGGCACGGCTGCCGAAGCTCGGGCAGAACTCGCACGATGCGCCGGGACGCAATTCGATGCCAACGTCGTGCGGGCGTTTCTCAGCGTCTCGCTCGGCAAGCTGCGTCTGGCGATGGGTCCGCTGTCGTGGCTGACCCAGCTGGCCTTCTTCCCCACCGGCCTCGTCGGTGCCGCGGCGGCCGCGCCGGCGTTGATGGCCGCCGCCGGCATGACTGCAGCGGCTCTCGGCACGGCGGCCGCTCCGAACACCGACACCCACAAGCCCTCGACCCGGTCGGCGGCTGTGACCGTCGTCGATGGTGCTGGAGAGCCCGACCATACGACCGTCACTGTGTCAGTTCCGACAGGCGGCTCACATGCGACGACCAGGCCCGATGTCACCAACCCGGGTGGCATTTCTCACAGCGAATCCACCGGATCGACGACTCCGGTGGCGACGACCCAACAAACCGTGACCGGGACCAACCCGCAGGAGCCCACCGTCGTTCCCGGCGGGGTGGTGGATCAGACCGTGCCGATCAGTCGCAATCCAACGTCACCGACCGTTGCCACCACCGCGGCGCCGCGCGTTCCATCGCCACCGACGGTTGCCACCACCGCGCCTCCGACAACGCCACCTCCCACCAACGCCCCGCCGACAACGCCACCTCCCACCACCGCCCCGCCGACAACGCCACCTCCCACCACCGCCCCGCCGACAACGCCACCAACGGTCGTGAGTTACCTGCTGGCCTCATCTGCGCCCGGCGATGTCGCTTCGCAATCGGTACTGCCGCTCCTCGCCCGAGCTCCATTGAACTCCGTTCTCCCGAACCTCGACACCGACCACGACAACAGCCCCGGGCGCTTGCTGAGGCGAAGCACGGGTTTTACGTTTGGCAACACCGACAAGCTGCAGCGTTTTCGCCTCGACCCGGCGGGCACGATCTCGCTCAACGGTCCGACCAGCATGGTCGTGTTCGTCGCTGCCAAGAGTTTCCGAACCGACGACGTGCAAGCGCAGGCAACACTTTTCGACTGCGTCGATGCCGGCGGGCAGTGCAACCCACTCGCTACAGCGACGGTCGACTTCACCGGCACTGACAACGAGTTCGCTCGGGCTACTTTCGACTTCGGCTCACAAACGCGTACCGTCGCTGCCTCGCACAATCTCGAAGTGTGGATCATCGCCACACAGGATTCCGAGCACGACATGTGGATGGCCTACGACACCACCGGCTTCGAGAGTGCGTTGACCATCACGCCCTAGCAGGCCGACTTTCAGCGGTAGCCGCCGACGATGGTTGCTCCCATCGCCACGGGCGCAACATCGCAGCGATCAGCGATGTCTTTTACGAACGCTTGAAACGCGGGTACGTCCTGTAGCGAGTCAGGATTGACGACGTCGTCGTGCTCGATCACCACGTGGACGAAGCTGACGCCGTCTTCGAGCCGGAACACCTTGTAGGTGAACCCATCGGGCTGGCGGGCCTCCAGGTCGCCGAACACCTTCTCGATCAAGCTCTGGTTCTCGTCCGCTCGGTCGGCCTTGGCCTGGTATCTCACAACAGTTGCACTCATCGCAGCTCCAGTTCGTCGGACCGAGCTTAGTATTGGTCAATGCCGGTCTCGCCGAATGGAGTCGCTGAGGCAATTGCATTGCTGAGAGCCGACGGATATGACGACAGCATCGAGGTGTCGGTCGACGGCATCTGGTGTGCGGGCTGCAATCAGTTTCACTCGGTGACGGGCGTGATCCAGGAGCGGATCTATCGGTTCGAAGGAGCCAGCAACCCAGACGATATGTCGATCGTCGTCGGGCTTCGCTGCCAGATCTGCGGGCGAACAGGTGTCGTCGTGTCGGCCTTCGGACCCGGCGCCGATCCGCGGTTGTTCGAGCTCCTCAACCAGATCCCGATCGCTCCGGCTGCACACGATCCCTTGCCCTGAGGTCGGGAATCACTCGCTGCATGTGTCCACCGATGGCCGCACCGTCGTCGAAAGCGAGCGGGCCACCGGGTTCTAGCTCGAGGGGCGCAATCGCTACTCGAGCACCCCGAATGTTTCTCGAATCAGTGCCGCGGTCTTCGCGGCTATGTCCCCGAAGGTACCGGTATCGACTCGGCTTGCGGCTGCGGTTTGCACAGCCGTGATCGCATCATGGAGCCGCTGCTTCTGAGCCACCCCTAGCCACGGGCTGTCGGCAATGAGCTTGTTCATGTCGCCTTCGACGAGGTCGAGTGCGTCGAGGACGCCATGTTGGACGGTGTCGCCTGTGCCTGCTATCGCCTGGTCGTACTCGATGGTCAACGCCTCGATCCGGGTGCCCAACGTGTCGCCTCTGGCGCGAACTTGTGTGGCGGCCTCCGACGCGGTGACCGCCGCAGAGCGGCCGACAACGACGCCGACAACGAGGCCGACGAGCAATGCAGTCAGCGCCAGCAGCAACGCATTGCGGCGTCGTCTCGAAAGGGGGATGTAATCGACCATGTCAGGTTTTCCTTCCGACGATCAGCAGTTCGGATGGGTCGTTGGGATCGTGCAACGCGGTGGCAGCCGCGATCATGTCGGCGCTGGCGAGTTCGGCAATTCGTCCGCCGCTGATCGCCCAGATGGTCGGCCGCAACGTCACGGGACCGCGTACTCGTGTAAGTCGCTCGACCGTTGCACCGAGCTCGTCGATCCCGCAGCGCACGCCTTTGACCGTGGCAACGGGATCGCCGAATCGATCGAAGATCGCTATGGAGCCACGGCGCGACACGAGCCAGAACGTGCCTGCGTTCGTGATCTCGGCGTCCGCCGGTTCGCGGGCGGTCAATGCCTCGAGAGTGATGACTTCTTGGCCCGCAAGCGCGCCGCTGCGCAAGCCCACCGTTCCGGTCGCGATGGCCCGCACCGTGCCGCGTTCTGGCAACTCCTCGATGCGGACCTCGACACTTCCCGGTGCTGCGCCGGCGGCGAGCGCCTCGCTCTCGGCCTCTTCGGACAACTGCCGCACGACGTCGGCCGTCAATGAGTGGACGGTGCGTTCGCGCTCGGCGCGAACCATCGACAATGCATCGCCGATCGAGGAGATGATCTCTGCGTCGGCGGGGACGGTGCATGGCAACCCCATTCGTTTGGCGACGAAGCGTCCGAGGCCACCGGCCGCGCCGCCCACCGCGAGGATGACTGGACCGCGCAACTTCTCCGCCGTGACGAGCCGGTACACCGATTCGCACACTGCTTCGCTCGCGGCAGCCATCATCCGCTCGGCGACCGTAACTCCCTCGATCTTGCAGTGCTCGCCGGCGACGCGCAACGCAACAGCACCTGCCTTGTGCGATGTCGGCGACCATGCATGGTCGCCTGGCTGAGTGATCGCCAATGCGTTTGCTGCGCAGGTCACGGTCACTGCCGCCCGCGTACCATCTGCAAGTTCCAGCACGAGATGGTCGGCGTCGTCGCCGTCCCGCGGCGTGACGATGATGCTGTGCGCGCCGACGAGACGCTCAGGCTCGAGGAAGCATGCGTACGGCAGTCCGGCGATGTGAGCGCTGCGCGGACCTACCGCGTGCACGTGCTTCTTGCGCACGCGCAACATCGAGCCGCCGGCGACTCCTACGACGCGCACGTCGAGGGCGCGCAACGCGGTGGCATGCGACGCGACGGTGACATACGACAACAACGGCCGGCCGTCGCGAATTGCAGCGACGTTTGTCGAGGTACCGCCAACCTCGACGATCACTCCGTCGGTGATGGCGCCCGACCGCAGAGCACCGGCAACCGAAGCAGCCGGTCCGGAGTACAGCGTCTTGGCCGGCGCTTCACGAAAGCCCGACAAGCTGGTCGCACCGCCGTCGCCGCGCATCACCATCACGGGCGCCGTGATATTGGCGTCGCGCACACCTTGCTCTACGTACTGCGCGGTGCGAACAGCGATGGGCAGGATCGAGGCGTTGACAGCGGCAGTCACCGCCCGCAACTCGAGGCCGTACAGGCCCGACAGTTCGGTGCTGGCACATGCCGGCAAGCCAGCGTCGCGTGCGATCTGCACGACCGTTTGCTCGTTGCGATCGTCATCGGGAGAGAACGCTTCGGCAACGGAGACGGCGCCGATGCCTTCACCGACCAACCGCTTCATCTCGCGACGCACATCGTCGGCGGAGAGCCCATTCGTGACGTCGAAGAAAACCGGCGATGCAGGGAGACGTTTGCCAGGAGACAACTCGACGCTGGCCAGTGCAGTGCGGCGTCGGACCTTGTTCAGGTCGGGCTTGCGGCCGAGACCGAACACGCCAACACGGGCGACGTCGCCTTCCAGCAATGCATTCACAGCCTGAGTGGTCGAATGTGTGACCAGATCGATGGTCGCGGCCCCGACTTCGGTGGCGATGTCGGCGACGCATGCAACGATTCCCTCGGCCACTCCCGCCTCGGCATCGTGGGTTGTCGGCACGACGCAGCGGGCGACGAGCTCGCCCGTGAACCCATCGATGGCGACGGCCTTCGTGAACGTGCCACCAACGTCGACGCCGACACGCAGTCCCATGTCTGGTACCTGTCAGGCGTTGACGAGCGTCGAGGGAGTGGACGGTGCGGCCGGCGTGCCGGCACCGTGACGCCGTGGCCGGAGAACGTACGCATACAGCGCGCCGAGGAGATAGACCGCGACAAGCCCGATCTGGGCGACGACACTCTGCAGCGTCGGCCAGTATCCCGTGACCTGCGACAAGAAGATCGGGATGCGCGGCCAGTTGTCGAGGCGGTGATAGCTGATGACATCACCGGCCTGCAGGGCGTGAACGGCGTTGCCGAGGAATGTCACGGATGTCAGCATGACGCAGGCGACAGCGATGTTCATGAACCGCTTGACCGGTACGCGGCGACCGAGCCGAAACATGGCCAACGCGACTGCCGTGAGGGCGACGAGTCCGGCAAACAGTCCGGCGAGAACCCACTTGCCGAGGCCGGCACCGAATGACCACAGGGCTTGGTAGAACAACGCGGTCTCGAAACCTTCGCGGTACACAGCGGTGAAGCCGACCATGATCAGCGAGAACGTCGAGCCCAGCGACACAGCGCTCCACAACCGGGCGCGCACGAACTCCATCCACCGCTTGTGCTCCATCCGCGCCACGAGCCAGAACGATACGTAGAACAGCATGACCACTGCGATCATCGCCGTGACTCCCTCGAGCACTTCGATCGAGAAAGGAAGTGATTGGAACACCACTCGCAGCACGACGACCGTGAGGATGGTGGCCACGCACGCCAAACCGATCCCGATCAGGATCGGTCGAATGAACGCTGCCGATCGGGCCGCCTCCAGATAGCCGAGCAGGATGCTGACCAACAACACGACCTCGAAGCCTTCGCGAAAGATGATGAGAAAGCTCTGTCCGAAGATCAAGGCCGGCGCAGCTGCACCGATCGCCGTCAGTTTCCGTTCGATGGTGTCGAGGGCGCCGCGCAGCGCGATCAACTCATCGCGAATCCGCTCGACCGGCGCGTGGTTGCGGATCAGTTGGCGGATGTCCGCGAAGCGGCCCTCAGTGTCGATGGTCAGGTCGTTGTCGATGATCCTCAACGGAACTTCGACGAGTTCGAAATGGTTGAGGTAGCCGTTGGCGGCTGCACTGAAGGCCTCCGTGCTGCGGCCCTGCTTGATCAGCGACAGGGTCAGATCGATGCTGACGCGAACGTTTTGAACTTCCGCGATCGCGTCGTCGCGGCTGGTAGCTGCGGAGGCCGGCGTGCTGGGCAACGCCGCCAGAAAGGCAGCCCCGGCGATCACGCCAACGACCGCGACCAACAGGCGGCGCATCATCCTGGATGCTTGGTCAGGTATTGGGTGAAAAGATCCGCCAACGTCGCGGCTGTGGCTCTCGCCTTCGCGGCGTCGCCGGCCTTGATCTGATCCTGCACAGGATCGAGCTGGTCTTCGATGGCGAGGTAGATGTCGGGGTCGGTGTCGCGGACAGTGCCTTCGAAGGTTGCCCACTGCTCTTCGATCGCACCGAGCTTGGCCGCAGCGTCGGGTGTGCCGATTGCCGCGATCGCCGATGCAATCGTTGCGGGCAGCTTTGTGAGACCGGCGCGAACAACTGCTGGGGCCACCTTGATGTCTTCCGGCGCAACGGTGCCGCCGGTGGACGCGGCCGCGCTGGTCGCCGAGCTCGTGGCATCGTCGCCGCATGACGCCAACCCGACGAGGCCAACCACTGCGAGGCCCGCCAGAATGTGCGAGAACCTGCGGGTTGCCATGGTGGGGAAGCGGCGCACGGGCAGCCTTTCATGGGTTTGGTTCCCGGGCCACCGGACAGATTGATGCTCGTCAACCCACATGTTAGGTGAGGCTAACGTAATTCGTTCGTCGTGCCACGCCAGAGCCGATGACGTCGGTTTACACGTGTGCTGGAGAGTCGCCGCCGTTGACGGCGTACCCCGCCGCCCGGCCTCCAAGCGACGGGCCCATCACACCTAGTCGGCTACTTCAGCTGCTCGTGCTCGAACTGTGGGCAGAGCTCGACGGGGTCGATGCCTTTGCCGTCGTGGTGGGCACGGTCGTCGCAGTCGTGGTGGCGGTCGTCGCTGGCGTTGCAGCGGTTGTGGGAGTGGTCGATGTTGCGGCGGTTGCCTGCACGGTGGCAACCGCCGCGATGGCTGCCGAGTCGGTCGCCGAGGTCGCTGGAGCTGCAGCGGCCGAAGTGGACGCGGCGTTGACTGACATGTAGCCGATCATCAGCATCAAGCCCGAGGCACCCGCCGCCCCTGCCAGCCGGCGGGCGCGCCTGGCGGGATGCGGTCGGCGTCGACGGGGCCGCGATTGCTGAGGTGCGTCGTGTTGCGCGGGTTGTTGCTCGACGGGGTTGCTCCTCACCAGCCCGGGGTCGAACGCGGGAGCCGGGGGAGGCGGCAGTTGGCCGCCACTCGGTGTTGAGGGTGAGTAGTCGTTCATGGATGTCAACCTGTCTGTGAGCCTGCTCTGGCGAGCGGCTGGGCGAACTCGTTCTGCGGTGCAGGGTCGAGGATGGGAATTCGGGTGGGTATCGATGGCCGCGCGGGTCGTGGGGAATCGGGTCGTGGTGCGTCGGATCGCCGGATCCGTATTGCGGTCGCGACCGCGATGGCTGCCACCGTGGCGAGCACGATCCATCGCAGAATCGGCATCGAACTATCGGTACCGACGGCCAGCAGATGGATGGTCGAGAGGGCGAACAGAGGGAAGCTGAGGTAGTGCGTTCGGCGCCACGCCCGCTTTGACAGCCGCTTGCGCAGGAGCGACGTGACTTCGACGGCCAGCGCGAGGTACATGGCGATGACACCCCACGCCACGGCAAGTGTGTGGTACGCGGTCGCTCCCGGCACGAGGATGTCGAGCCAGCTGAACGACACGTACGAATCGAGCACGAGTGAGACGATGTGAGTACCGATGAACACGACCGAGAGGCCGCCGAGGAACCGGTGAAGATCGAGCATCCAGTTCGGCTTCGGACGCTTGCCGAGGAAGCGGCTCGACAGGGCGAGGCCCCAGAACATGCCGAGCGCCATGATTCCCCAGGCGACAATCCCGCTACCGCGGGCCACGTACCACCAGATCTGCTGGTTCATTGCGGCTCCCCGTGAAGATCGAGTTCGAGGATGACGGGCAGCGCGACGCCGCCGAGAAACGTGGAGAAGCCATCGCTGGCGTCGATCAGACCGGAGTGGTCGACAACTACACCGGCAGTCGCCGCATCGATGAGATCGAACGCCCTGGCGCGGCCGCGTAGCAGCGCTGCCTTGGCGAGCACCTCTGCTCTCCAACCCTCGCCGGTGATGATCGAGGCGAATGCCAGGTCAGATTCGGAGGGCGCGCCCGTTGCCGGATCGATCAGGTGGTGGTACATCTGATCGCCGAGCTTCCAGGTTCTTCGGAGCACGCTCGACGTTGCGATGGCGCCCTCGGCCAATCCGACGAGCGCTATCGGCACAGTCGACTGCGGGTGGTCGATCGCCAGCGTCCATCCGTTGCCGCTCGGGCTCTCGCCGAGCACGCGAAGGTCGCCGCCGATGTTGATGCAGACGCCGCTGACGCCTTCGGCGATCAGCTCGGTGGCAACGAGATCGGCGGCCAGGCCTTTGCCGATGCCGCCCGGGTCGAATCCGAGCCCGACCGGGATGGTCACGGTGGTTGCGTCGACGATGATGTCGGTGCAACCTGGTGCATCGATCGACCGACTCCGTGGGGCGACGGCCTGCCGATCGGGGTCGTCGCCGAGGTTCTCGAACGAGCGGTCGTAGCCAGCCCTGCGGAGATCGTCGAGCAAGGTGGGATCGAACGATCCACCGGTTAAGCGCCACGCCTCGATCGCCCGACTGACCAGTAGCCGTGTATCGGACGACGCGGCAACCGGATGACCGGTGCTGTTGTTGAGCATGGTGACTTCGCTCTCCGGCCTGAACCGGCTCCAACGACTCTCGAGTTGCTCGATCCGCGCAACCGCTCGGTCGAGCATGTCGACAGAGCCCCCGACTACCACAACGTGGACGTCGGAGCCCATTGCCCGGAACCGACGATCGAGCCTGCTGCTCGGGTCGACTCCAGTGCGGGAGAGGGTCGTCGTGTGCATGTGATGAAGGTACGACAGCGAGTTTTGACGCTCCCTGGTGTCGCGTAAAGATCGGGTGAGAGTGCCTGGGTTACTGGTGGGATCAGCCGCTGTCCGAGTAGTCGACCTGCCCGATTCCGGCCGCATCCGTTTCGGTGTCGGTGGTGGGGCGGCCGATTTCGGT
>JAENVT010000487.1 GCA_016650435.1 Ilumatobacteraceae bacterium | reverse complement strand
CACGTTCGGTGGCCTCAACGTGATGCTCAACAATGCCGGCATCGTTCGCGAAGCGGCGCGGCATGTGCTCGAAGCCGACGAGACATGGTGGGATTTGATCCTCGACACGAATTTGAAGGGCCACTTCCTCTGTTCGCTCACTGCGGCGAAGCACATGGCCGGTCATGGCGGCGGCACGATCATCACCATGTCGAGTGGCGGTGCCACCCGAGCCCACCGGGGCATGGTGGCCTACGACGCGTCGAAGGGTGGCATCGAGGCGATGACGCGCGCACTCGCGCTCGATCTTGCCCCGTACAACATTCGTGTCGTCGGTTTGATCCCTGGCCTCATCGTGCCTTCGCGGGAAGAGACAGACGCCACGGCACTGGCACGTACCGACGCAACGGTGCCGCTCGGTCGAGCCGGTGTTCCCGACGACCTCGCCGGGCCTGCAGTCTTTCTCGCCTCCGATGACGCGGCCTACATGACCGGCAGCTTCATCACGGTCGACGGCGGTGTGCTGTTCCAGCAACGCTCGCCACAGATCGAGACCTTTCCCGTCGACAGGTTCCCGGTGGTGCCCTGAAGGCTCGGGCATCGCAGTGGAGTGCTGCAAGGCACCCAGTTGGGCCTGAAACACTCCACTCGGGCTAGGACTACCAGTTGATCTCGTCGCAGCCGTGATGATCTTCCGGCTCGACCTGCAACGTCGCGTGGGTGATCCCGTGCTGATCGGCCAGCAACTGGCGGGCTTGATCGAGTACCGCGTGCGAGTCGGTGCCGACCGAGACCATCAGGTGGGCAGTGGCCACCTCCATCTCGGAAGTCAGCGTCCAGACGTGGACATCGTGAACGTCGACGACTCCGGAGATCATGGCGAGCTCGCGCTGCAACGCGGGGATGTCGAGACGCGCCGGGGCGGCCTGCACGAGCACGAGCAGGGCTTCGCGGCCGAGCCGCCATGCCCGAGGCAGGATGAACACACCGATCACCGCGCCGATCAGGGGGTCGACCCATGTCCAGCCGGTGATCCCCCACACGATCGCGGCGACGATCACGCCGACCGATCCGAGCGTGTCGGAGACCACTTCGAGGTATGCGCCGCGCATGTTGAGGCTTTCTTTCGCACCCGCACGAAGCAACGAGAACGCGATCACGTTGATGCACAGCCCGATCACGCCGACGACCAGAACAGGGGCGGAGGCAACATCGCGCGCATCACCGATCCGACCGGCCGCCTCGAACAGCACGTAGCCGGCGACAGCAAACAACAGAACCGCGTTCAGCAACGCGGCGAGGATCTCGAGTCGGTACAGGCCAAAGGTGCGTTGCGGGTTGGCGCGGCCACGCGAGGCGGCCTGAATGGCCGCTATCGCCATGCCGAGTCCGAGCGCATCCGTTGCCATGTGGCCCGCATCCGAAAGCAACGCGAGCGAGCCGGTGGCGATGCCGACTACGACCTGGACAACCAGGAAGGCAACGATCAACGCGAACGAGATCCCCAGCGGTTTGACATGTCGCGCACCCGCTCGCATCGCCTCACCACCGTGACCATGATCGTGCGCGTGACCGTGGCTGTGATCGTGCGTCACCGCTGCCCACCAGCGAAGGGTGCGCCGCGGTTACTCGTAGCGCACGCCCTGGCGGTCGAGTTCTTTCTGAACCGCCGGAATGTCGACACAGTCGAGGTCCGGGCCATTGTGTATCGAGAGGGCTGCAGCGATGCCGGCACCTTGTCCCAATACCGCACAGCACGACATGTTACGCGTCGAGGCGTGAGAAACGCGGTCCCCGCCGGAAGAGCGGCCGGCAACCAGCAGGTTGCGTACACCCTTTGGAACGAGGTTGCGGTATGGGAGCTGGAAGTACCGGCCGGTGGTCGGCAGGATGAGGATTCCGTAGCCGTCGATGAACTCCGGATAGATCCCGATTGCATCGTCGAACCGTCCCTGATCGCGCACGTCGCGTTCAGTCATGTTGTACACGGCGTCGATTTTGCGCGTGTCGCGGATTCCCAGCGTCATGCCGAAGTTGCGCAGGCGGGCCCGTTCGCAACCCGGCGTGTACCGGCGGAGTGCTTCGATGGCGAACATTGCCTGGCGGCGGCCCTCGATCTCGCCGCGAGTCAGATCGTCGGGATCGGTCCCGTCGATCGAGTCCATGTGGACGAGGTTCATGTAGGTGAGCTCGCCCGTGTCGTGGATGGCACCCCACGTACCGGCCAGGGTCGACAGCGTCGCCGGCAACAGTCCGTCTTTGATGGCCTGCTCGAACGGACGCTTCAAGAACGGCGAGAACATGTCGTCCTCTTTCCCACCGGTCTCGATGTTCCACTCGCCTCCTCCGGCCCAGTCCTTGTAGGTCTGAGGATCCGCCTTGATGCCCGCGATGAAGGCCTTCTTGTCGACGCCTGCGAGGTGAAACATCACCGAGGCCGCCATCATCTGTTCCTTCGGTGTGTGAAACGTCGGTGCGCCGGCGCGATGCGCCACATCGGCGTCGCCAGTGGCGTCGATGACCCTGCGAGCGCGGATCGCTTCGCGCCCTGCCTTCGATTCGGTGATGATGCCGGTGATCGTGTCGCCGTCCATGATCGGCGCGGCGAACGTGCGATGCAGCATGCCGCGGATGCCGGCTTCCTCGATCAGGGTGTCGGCGACGAGCTTGAATCCTTCCGCATCAAGCTCGAACGACAGCGACTGGCTCTCGGGGACTGCCGCGCCCATGTCGTGGGCCCGGGTCTCGAACTCGCGACCGATCCCGTTCGCCTCGATCGTCTCTTCGTGCCGGTACCACGCCATGCCCTCGACGCCGACAGCGGTGATGTTGCCGCCGAAACAACCGAAGCGTTCGACAAGGGAGACGTCGACACCGGACCGGGCGGCGGCAAGCGCAGCGGCAAGCCCGGCAGGGCCGGAACCGACGACCAGAACATCGGTCTCGTGGATGACATCGATCTGCCGAGCGGGCTCTGTGATGGTCCCGAACGTGCGTCGGCCTCCATCTCTGTGGTCCCGGGCGACGGTCATGGTCTGCAGTATTGCGGGTCGACCTACCTGTTGGAGAGCGTTCACTCCTCGTTCACTCCCCGTTCACTCGTGGGCCCCTTGAGCGTCAACTTCGATCTTTACGGTGACCAGCGTTGTTCATCCCCAACTGTTCATCCTCAACAAGGAGACACATTCGTGAACCCAGTCAAGCGGCGACTCGTACTCGCCGGACTCATCTCGCTCTCGCTCGTTGCCGTCGCGTGCGGCAGCGACAGCAACTCGAGCTCGGCTACTACCCCTGGCACGGCAGCGGCAGCAACCACAACCGCCGCGTCAGGAGACGTGACCACAACCGCGGCAACAGCAGATACAACCGCTGCCGAGGTGACCACGACAGCGGGGGAAGCGGCGGCAACCGTCGACTTCACCAAGCTGTCGGGAAGTCTGGTCGGTAGTGGCGCCACCTTCCCGAAGAGCTTCTACGACGACGCAATCGCCACGCTCTCGGGCATCGCCCCCGATCTCACCGTCGAGTACGGCGGTGGCGGTTCCGGAAAAGGCCAGACCGATCTGCAGACGAATGTCGTCGACTTCGCCGGCACTGACGGTACGGTCGCCGCGGCGGATGTCTCGAAGTACACCGGTGGCGAGTTCGTCTACGTCCCGACGGTGATCGCGCCGATCACGATGTCGTACAACCTGCCGAGCGTTGCCAAGCTGCAACTCTCCCCGACAAGCATTTCGGCGATCTTCCAACGCGAGATCACGAAATGGGACGATCCGATCATCGCCGCTGACAACCCCGGAGTCACCCTGCCCGCGACCGACATCGTCGTGGCCGTCCGCGCCGATGCATCTGGCACCACCCAGAACTTCACCAAGTTCCTGGACGCAGCTGCCGGCCCCGATGCCGGTGGCGCTTGGAAGTTGGGTGCGGCCAAAGACACGGCGTTCCCAGCCGACACGCAGCGCGGCGATGGCAACAGCGGCGTAGCTCAGATCGTTACAGCCACGGAAGGCGCAATCGGTTACGTCGACCTCAGCGATGCCAAAGCCAACAACCTGGTGTTTGCATCGGTGATGAACAAGGCCGGCAAGTACATCGAACCCACGCTCGACGCCACGACCGCGGCCGCGCAGAACGCCAAGATCGCCGACGACCTGACCTACTTCCTCGGTTGGGCCGATGGCGACGCCTCGTACCCGATCGCCGCTCAGACCTGGATCATCGCCTACACAAAGCAGGCTGATCCGGCGAAGGCCGAGGCGCTTCGCGGCTTCCTGACCTACCTGCTCACCGATGGTCAGAAGGCGGCGTCGGCGATCGACTTCGCCCCACTTCCCGCTGACCTGCAGGCCAAGGCGCTGCTCAACATCGCCAAGATCGGCGCCTGACGATTCCATCTAAGGTTGGACCGGGCCACCCGCCGGCCCGGTCCAACATCGCCAGCCCTGTCCGAGTTCGCCGACGTCAAGGAGGTTCATGAACACTTCGCCGACCGGCGCGGCGGATCTGCGACCAAAGCGCCAGATCCTCGACCGCATTTTCAGGGGTTCGACACTCGGCGCGGGGGCCCTGATCCTGATTGTGCTCGCCCTGATCGCCTACACGATCACCAACAAGTCGCTTCCGGTCGTGCGGTCGGAGGGCGTGAAGTTCTTCACCGATCGCAACTGGGTTCCGGCCAACGGGGTGTTCGGCGCGCTGAGCTTCATCTACGGGACCGCGGTGACCGCATTGATCGCGGTTGTCATCTCCGTCCCAGTGAGCATCGGCATCGCTCTGTTCACGACCCAGGTCGCTCCCACTTGGCTGAAGAAATGGCTCGTATCGCTGACCGATCTGGTCGCCGTGGTGCCGTCAGTGGTCTTCGGATTGTGGGGCATCATCTACCTCGCCCCGAAGCTCGTCGGGTTCTACAAGATGGTCAGTGGCTGGTTCCACGGTTGGCCGATTCTCGGCGACATCTTCGGCAAGGCCAGCGCCGGCCGAACGTTCATGACGGCAGGACTCATCCTGTCGGTGATGATCACTCCCATCATCACATCCATCGCTCGTGAGGTGATCGAGACGTGCCCGCAGACCGACCGCGATGGCGCATTGGCGCTGGGCGCGACGCGCTGGGAGATGATCACTGGTGCGGTTCTACCGCACTCGATGAGCGGCATCGTCGGTGCAGTCATGCTGGGGCTCGGCCGAGCGATGGGCGAGACGATCGCCGTCGCATTGGTGATCGGCTCGTCGCCGACCATCACCGCCAACCTGTTTTCGTCGGGCGACTCGCTGCCATCGGTGATCGCCTTCCAATGGGGTGAGGCCACGGGGATCAAACGCAGCGCGCTCATCGCAATGGGCCTAACGCTGTTCATCCTCACGATCATCGTCAACCTTTCGGCCACCGCAGTGGTGAACCGGGCGACTCGACGGGTACAGGGGGTATAGCCGTGGCTGTCGCAGTTGCCCAGCTGCCCGCTGAGCCGACCTCGCTCGCCGCCGATCTGGAGGGCATATCGGGTCGGCGTCGCACCAAGAACTACGTGATGACAGTCCTGATGGCATCTTCCGTGCTCGTCGTCGGTTTCGTCCTCATCATGGTGCTGGCCACTGTTGGTGTGAAGGGCTGGTCGATCGTGTCGGGTGCCTTCCCTGACTGGTTCACCAAAGACATCCAGCTCGCACCCAGACGACCGGGCCCGGGGATGAAAGCGGCGATCATCGGAACGTGCATCATCACGTTCACCGCAACCGTGATCGCAGTTCCTCTCGGCATCGCCGGGGCGATCTACCTCAACGAGTACGGCCGCACTCGCCTGTTCGCCCGCCTTCTGCGGTTCCTGGCCAATGTTATGGCGGGTGTTCCGTCGATCGTGATGGGGCTGTTCATCTATGTCTTCTGGGTCGTGCCGCGCGGTGTCGACGGCCTCAACGGGTTCAGCGGTGCCCTCGCCCTCGCCTGCCTGATGCTGCCGATCGTGGTGCGGTCATCCGAAGAGATGTTGCGCTTGGTGCCGCAGAACCTGCGCGACGCCAGCTATGCCTTGGGCGGAAGCACCAGTCGCACCACGCTGCGGGTCGTGCTGCCAAAGGCGGCACCTGGCGTGATCAGCGGGTGTCTATTGGCCATTGCTCGTGCCGCGGGCGAGACTGCTCCGTTGATCTTCACGATCGGCGCAGCGAAGGCCACCAACTGGAGTGTCTTCAAAGGAACCAACACGTCGCTGTCGATGCAGATATACGGCAACGCCAAGGAAAGCTTCGCCACTGCGCAGCAGCGCGCCTGGGGCGCGGCACTGACGCTGATTGCTCTCGCGTTTCTATTCACGGTGTGCGCTCGACTGCTTTCGGCACGGCTAGCGAGGACGAGGTAGAACAATGTCGGAAAACATCACCAAAACCGCACCACAGCACCCGCTCCCGGCCTTTGAGGAGAGAGAGCACGAGATGACCGAGACCAGCGAGACCTCCACCAACCAGACGGTCGAGGAGCCAGCGACGGTCAACTCGGTGTTCGATGTCGACGACCTGGCCGTGTACTACGGCGCGTTCAAGGCGGTTCGCGAGGTGTCGCTGAAGATCAGGCCACACGAGATCGCCGCCTTCATCGGACCATCGGGTTGCGGCAAGAGCACGGTCTTGCGATGCTTCAACCGGATGAACGACACGATTCCAGGCGCCCGAGTCGAAGGCTCCGTCAAATACCACGGCGTCGACCTGTATGGGCCCAACGTCTCGGCAACGCAGGTTCGCCGCCACATCGGGATGGTGTTCCAAAAGCCCAATCCGTTTCCGAAGAGCATCTACGACAACGTGGCCTACGGTCCGCGCATTGCCGGCGGCTTGAAGAAGAGCGAGCTCGACGACATCGTCGAAGAGTCGTTGCGCAGTGCGGCGTTGTGGGAAGAAGTGAAGGGTCGACTCAAGTCGTCTGGCCTCGGTCTCTCCGGCGGGCAACAGCAACGCCTGTGCATCGCCCGAGCACTTGCGGTGCAGCCGGACGTGATCCTGATGGACGAGCCGTGTTCGGCGCTCGATCCCATCGCCACCGCACGCATCGAAGACCTGATGCATGAGATCAAGTCGCGCTACACCATCGTCATCGTCACCCACAACATGCAGCAGGCCGCCCGCATCAGCGACCGGGTGGCGTTCTTCACGACCGAGGTGTCGCCTACCAGCGACCGTCGTACCGGCGTGCTCGTGGAGTTCGGAAGGACGTCGAAGATGTTCTCCAACCCCTCCGACGAACGCACCGAGGCGTACGTCACCGGGCGGTTTGGCTAAAGGCGAGGGCTGAACTCGCCCGCCGGGGCCTTGCGGATCTCCGATCGGACGCCGTACCGTCCATTGCGTGACGACGACTAGGGATGCTCATGCCAATCCGATGACGGGAACATCCGCGTCGATCGAGCTGTATGACCAAGCCATCGATCGGTTCCTCCGTTTCCATCCGGATGTCGTCGAACTCGCCGGCCAACTGACAGCGGACGACCAGCCGGCGCCAATGGCGTTGGCGCTGACGGCGTATTTGCATTTGATGAGCACCGACGCCGACGATCTGCCCACTGCGCGAGCAACCTGGCGAGCACTGACACAACTCGACGTCAACGAGCGCGAGCACGCCCATGCCGCGGCCATCGGCGCATGGCTCAACGGCGACTGGCACGGTGCGTCCGCACAACTGGACGACTTGTTGTGTACCTGGCCAACCGATCTTCTGGCCCTGATGATCGGGCATCAACTCGACTTCTTTCTGGGAGACGCCCAGAACCTGCGCGACCGCCCGACTCGAACATTGCGCGAGCTCGACCCCGACGACCCGCACGGCGAGTTCGTGCGTGGGATGACTGCGTTCGGGCTCGAAGAGGCCGGGCACTACAGCCAGGCGCTCGACGCCGGACTTGCGGCGGTGACGGCGAACCCCGATGACGTGTGGGGCATCCACGCTGTGGTGCACACCTACGAGATGCAGGGCCGTGTCGACGAAGGAATCCGCTTCCTGAGCGGCGACGCAACCCGGTGGGAAAGCGGCAATCTGTTCACGGTGCACAACTGGTGGCACCTCGCTCTGTACCAACTCGAAGCGGGGCGGCCCGAACACTCATTGGCCATCTACGACGCCGAGATCCATCACGGTGAATCTGCCTGCGTTCCCATCGAGATGCTCGACGGCAGCGCACTGTTGTGGAGGATGATGCTCGATGAGGTCGACACTGGCGACAGGTTTGCCGCACTGGCCACGGCGTGGGAGCCCAAGATCAGCGGAGCGCCTTGGTACGCATTCAATGATCTGCACGGCGTGATGGCTTTGGCCGGGGCAGACAGACGCGAAGACATCCGCACGTTCGTGACTGATCGCGAACGGTGGCTCGAGACAGCATCTGGTAGCAACGCGCGCATGACCGCCGAAATCGGTCTGCCGGCAAGTCGGGCGCTTCTCGCTTTCGTCGACGAGCGCTACGACGACGTGATCGACGAACTGTGGCCGATTCGACGGACGCTCGCCGGCTTCGGCGGCTCGCACGCCCAACGCGATGCGCTCCAGCGCACATTGCTGGAGGCCGCCCTCAGATCCGGGCGGTATGAGCTGGCGCGGGCGCTCACCTCCGAGCGTCTCGGCGTGCGCGACACCAGCGTGTATGGCTGGAGTCAACGTGCCCGTGCACTGCGCGGTCTTGGCGATGCGACCGGCGCTGCGGATGCCGACCAACGAGCCGCGACCTATCGCGGGCAGTTCGCCGACTCGCAGCATTAACAATGAGGCAGAGACCGGCGTCGGTGGGCGCCGCTACTATCCGACCGTATGCAGCTCTCACCCCACGAGCAGGAACGGCTGCTCGTGCATGTCGCCGCAGACGTCGCCGAAAAGCGCCGCTCTCGTGGGTTGAAACTGAACTACCCCGAGACCGTCGCCATCTTGACGTCGTGGGTCTACGAGGCTGCGCGTGATGGACGCACGGTGGTCGATCTGATGGACTCCGGGTGCCGGGTGCTGACCCGCGACGACGTGATGGACGGGATTGCTGAGATGGTCGACGAGGTGCAGATCGAGGCGACCTTTCCCGATGGTACGAAGCTGGTCACGCTGCACCAGCCGATCCGCTGAGCGCCCGATGATTCCAGGCGAGATCACCGGTCCTGATGGCGTGATCGAACTCAAAACATGACCACCGAGGTTGTCATCGGATCGGCGCTCCCCGCACCGGCTGTCGAAGTGAACGGCTGCTGCCTGCGATCGACCGTGCACCTCTCGCCAATTTGCGCACTGGTGACCACGCGCAGCTGATGTCTGACCCGGACGTACTGTTCGAGGATGAACAGCGATCCCGGATCACCACAATCGAGCGAACAGCCGGCAGATCAGCCGCCGATGGGGCACTACCTCAGCTGCGCGGCGTGCAGAGTCATCGACCGCGCCGACGGTGTCGAGGACGGTGAGCTGTGGAACCCGGCGCACTACGCGAGCCCGGCGCGCCGAGACCTGTTCGCCCTGATGCGTCGCGTCCAGGATCACACTGCCGACAGCATCACATCGATCGCCGGCTCGATGCGATTCGTCTACATCCATGTCATCTGGTTCGGCGTGTGGATCGCCTTGAACGTCGGTCTCATCAAGGTCAATCGCGAGTTCGACAAGTACCCATTCGGTCTGCTGACCATGATCGTCTCCTTGGAGGCCATCTTCTTGTCGACGTTCGTGATGATCAGCCAGAATCGGCAAGCGAAGCGGTCGGACCTGCGCAGCGAACTCGACTTCGAGAACAACATTCGCGGCGAGATCTGGTCCGTGCACATCGGCCAAGCACTGGGCCTCGATGCCGACCACGTCGAAGACGTCGTTCGACGGGCGATCGACGGCGCCCAAGCCGCAATGCGCCACGATCCGAGCACACCGGCGAAGAACACGAAACGTGGCTGAAAAGTTGCTGAACGCGTCGGAGGCTGAGCAATGAGCCATACGACCTATGGCGGTGGTGGGCGAACACGGCCTAGTGTCCTGTCACGGCCACCAACGGGTCGCTACGACATATCGGCGTTGCTCCGGACCCAGGCGACTGCGCATCCTCCACTGGAGGAGAAGCGAGGCATGAGATGCCAGGTAACGGCACGACGCACGACAGCACCCTGGCCAGAGCCGCGGTGGCAACGGCAAAGCTCAAAGACGAGATCGATCAGTTGTGGTGCGACGCGGTCACGGCCCACGATGGCGTCGTCTCCGACCGCCTCGTTGCAGTCAGCCACGCAATCCACAGAGTCTTCAGCCTGCTCGATGAGCGGCAGGTCATCGGCTAGCTCTCCCCCGCGCGCGATGAGAGTTGAGCCCCCCGCAGCGCCAAAGCTTTGGCGCACAACTCTCATCGTGGCGGGAGCCTTCGACCGGTGGTCCCGAACTTGCAGTCTCAGCCGGGAAGGCTGGCCTCGATGGCGCCGACGAGGGCGGGATCCTCGGGGATCACGACCGGCGAGAACCTGGTGACGGACCCGTCGGGTGCAATGAGGAACTTCTCGAAGTTCCAGCGGATGTCGCCGGAATGGCCCTCAGCGTCGGCAGTCTCGGTGAGCGTGGCATAGATCGGGTGGCGGTCGGCTCCATTGACATCGATCTTCTCCATCATCGGAAACGTCACGCCGTAGGTCGTCGAGCAGAACGTCTCGATCTCTTCGGCCGAACCCGGCTCCTGACCGCCGAACTGGTTGCTCGGGAATCCCACCACGGTGAACCCCCTGTCGGAGTATTTCTTCTGCAACGCTTCGAGGCCGGTGTACTGCGGCGTGAGACCGCACTTCGAAGCAACGTTGACGGCAAGTATCGCCTTGCCGTCGAATGCAGCGAGCGACGACTCCTCGCCGCGGAGGGTGTGAATTGGCTCTGTGAAGATCGACATGAGGCGAGTCTTACCGCTGGTGCGTTCTCAGGGCGAAGTGCGCTCCCCGAGATCGACGGCCAGCGAGCGACGCAAGCGCGATCGCATCGTGCCCGCACGTCCCAGTCGATGCACCGCCCGCGCAGCCGTCACGGCAGGCGTCCGGACCGCCCCATCTGCGAGGTCGTTCCAATAAATCGCCCACGTCGAGGCGATGATCTTGCCGATCGCCGGAGCAGTCACCGTTGAAGCCACACCGGCAATGAGCCGAGGGCGGGTGACAAGGCTGGCGT
>JAENVT010000486.1 GCA_016650435.1 Ilumatobacteraceae bacterium | reverse complement strand
GGAAACTCGAACGTGATGCCGAACACTGCGATCATCAAGCCGACGAGGCTGACGTACTTGCTCACCTGGAAATTGGCCTTTACCCCGCTGCCCGACCACGAGATCAAGAAGTCGAGCGCCGGCGTCAACGTCCAATAGGCAACCGCAGCCCCGAGTATGAACAGCAGCACCGAGGAGAAGATGAATGGGATTGCATACTTCTTCTCCTTCTTATGCAGCGCCGGCACGATGAATCGCCAGACCTGCCACATGATCACCGGTAAGGCGAGGATGATGCCGCCGTATGTGCAGATCGACAGCCGCGTCGTGAAACCCTCCAGGGGGCCGATGAATTGAAGGTCACACACGAGCCCCTTTTTGCGCTCACACAACTTTTCGTACGGTCTGCGTAGGAAGTCGAGGACCTGGTCGTAGAACGTGAGGAACACGATGATGCCGATCACGACGGCGAGCAGCGAGCGGATGATGCGCGAACGCAACTCGGAGAGATGCTCGGTGAGCGTCATCCGATCGTCGGGCGACACAAGTTTCGTGCGCCGCTTTCGTTTCAACGACAGCTTCATTCGGAAGCGGGCTCCTCGACAGCCTCGACGACGTCAGGCTGCTGCGGGGCTGCGGAATGAAATGTCGGGCCGGGCGGGCGCACCAGTGGGGGCTCGTTGCCCGCGACTTCGGGCGTGGGCTGATCAGCCACGGGTTCAACGGCTGCGGGTTCAGCTGCAACCGGTTCGACCGCTGCGGGTTCGTCGGTATCGGGCTTGTCGGCGACATCGTCGGTAGAGTCGGAGTCTTCGTCCGGCTCGTCATCGAAGTCGAAGTTGGCTGCTTTCTTGAACGCCTCGGCGGTTTCGCGCATCTCCCGCATCGGCTCGTCGAGGGCGGTCTTCAACTCACTCTGGAACCCGCTTGACATCTTCTTGAACTCGGCATACGCCTTGCCAAATTTGCGGACAGCCTCCGGCAATTTCTCCGGACCCAGCACGATGAGAGCGATCAGCAACAAGAAAACAATTTCGCTGCCGCTGAGATTGAACATCGCCGGGGAGTCTACGAGCTGGACCTCCGATCGGAACTGCACCGTGCCATCATTCAGATGTGCAGCAACGCCTTCCATCGCTCCTCGACGACCCCATTGCGTTCGGCCATCGAGGGGCACGGGCCCATGCCCCGGAGAACACGCTGGTCGGGTTCGAACTGGCCCTCAAACTGGGTGCCACCGGGCTCGAGAGCGACGTGTGGATCACCGCAGACGGTGTGCCGGTACTCGACCACGACGGCGTGGTGAAGCGGCAGCTGGGGCGAAACCGGCCGATCGGCGAGATACACCGAACGGCACTGCCCGGGCACATTCCCTCGCTCGCCGAGCTGATCGATCGCTGCGGCACCGGCTACGACCTTTCACTAGATCTCAAAGATGCGGCCAGCGGCCAGGTCGTGATCGATGTCGTCAAGGAGTGCGCTCCGGAGATGGTCCAACGGCTGTGGCTGTGCGGCCCACAGTGGGAGGGTCTGCTACCGCTGCGCGGTCAGGGCGCAAAGCTCGTCGAGTCGACACGTCTGTCCCGAATGAAGGAAGGCCCCGAACGCCGCGCGGCGACCTTGCGCGAGCAAGGCATCGACGCGGTGAACATGCATCACACCGACTGGAACGGTGGGATGGTTGCGCTCTTCCACCGGTTCGACCGCGTTTCGTTCGGCTGGGACGTGCAGGAGCCGCACATTCTGCAAGCAGCGTTCCGGATGGGCCTCGATGGGGTCTACAGCGACTGGGTCGACCGCATGATCGAGGTGTACAAGGCCGAGATCGGCCAACCGCCAAGCCTTCGTTGAGCCAGCGTCGTTGAGACGGCTAGAGCAGGCGCCAGCGCGAGAACGGCCAGATCAACACGAAGGCTCTCCCGATCAGATCGTCGTATGGAATCTGGCCGATCGCGGTGGTCCGGCTGTCGAGTGACCCGGCGCGGTTGTCGCCCATCACGAAGACATGCCTCGGCGCGACCTCCACCGGTGTCTGCGAATCGCCGCAATGGCCCTCGCTGACAAGCTGCGGGTCCAGATATGGCTCGGCGATGCGGGCACGGTTGATGAACAGCTGGCAGTCGCGGTATTCGACAGTCTCCCCAGGCAGACCGATCACCCGTTTGATGAGGTCGCGTTCGGCCAGGCTCGCCTCTGTGTCTTTCAACACCACGATGTCGCCGTGCCGCGGGTCGTGGAGGTCGTAGCTGAGCTTGTTGACGATCACCCGATCGCCTGAATGGAGGGTGCCAAGCATCGACTGGCCATCGACGGCGAACTGCTGAACGACGAACATCCGCAGCAGAAAAGCTGCCCCCAGCGCAACAATGGCAATGACCAGCCAGTCGACGCCAAGCCTGCGCCTTCGGCGCCGAATTGGAACCGTGGGATCATCGCCCCCGGCGACCGGATCCGTGATCGAGACCGGAGCCGGCGACGTCGTCGGCTCCAGAAACGTGTCGAGTCCGAACTCATCGACCGCCTGCGTCCACCACTCATCGCCCGCCATGTACAGCCCGGTACCGCGTTACAACCACTGCCAATCGGCAAACGGCCACATCACCACGAAGGCCCGCCCGATCAGGTTGCTATACGCGATTTGACCGACGCTGCCGTCGCGGCTGTCGAGCGAGCCGGCCCGGTTGTCGCCCATCACAAAGACATGTTTCGGTTGAACGACGACGGCGGGTTGATCCGCGCCGCACCGATTCGGCGAGACGATCTGCGGATCGAGATAGGGCTCGCTGACCAGCGAACTGTTGATGAACAACTGGCAATCGTGGTACTCGATGGTCTCGCCGGGCAGAGCGACAACGCGCTTGATGAGATCGCGCTCTTGGGCATTGGTCTCGATTCGTTTCAGAACGACGACATCACCCCGGCGCGGGTCATGCAGCCGATAGCTGAGCTTGTTGACCAGAACCCGATCGCTTGGGTGCAACGTGTTGAGCATCGAGGTGCCTTCGACCGCGAACTGCTGCAGCACATAGGCGCGGACGAGCAGTGCAGAGCTGATGGCAACGACAACGACAATGATCCATTCGGCCAGCCCAGACCGCTTGCGCTTGCCAGGCTCGGCGAGGTGCGACGGCGACTCGGGATCGGTGACGTCGTCGTATTCATCGTCGACCGTCAGGTCACCATCCCGATCAACCTCGACCGGTTGGTCGGGATCCGGGTCAACGACGGTTGCCCGCGTGTCCTCATTGGCCATCGGGTCCACGCTAGCGGGCTGTTCGGCCAATCGAGTGGCAGCTCACAACGACGCAATCAGCTTCTCGACGCGCTCGTCGCGGCTCTTGAAAGGGTCCTTGCACAGCACCGTGCGCTGTGCTTGATCGTTGAGCTTGAGGTGCACCCAGTCGACGGTGTAGTCGCGCTTGCGCTCTTTGGCGCGCTTGATGAACTCGCCGCGGAGCCGGGCGCGTGTCGTCTGCGGTGGGATGTCGACTGCGGCATCGATGTCGGCATCGACGCACATCCGCTCGATCATGCCGCGGTCCTGCAACTTGTAGAACGGACTGCGCTCCCGGGAGATGTCGTGGTACTGGAGGTCGAGCAACTGCACCCGGGCGTGACCGAGCGGCAGGTCGTGGCGAGTTCGGAACGCGTCGAGCAACCGGTATTTGATGACCCAGTCGACCTCGCGATCGAGCTTCAGCGGGTCGTTCTCGATCGTGCTGATGCAGTGCTCCCACATCTCCAGGGCACGCTGTTCGAGCGGAGGGAAGCCCTTGGTATCGGCGTACCGCTGAGCACGGTCGAGGTACTCGCGTTGGATGTCGAGCGCACTGACTTCGCGCCCGTTGGCCAAGCGAACCTTGCGCCGGCATGTCATGTCGTGACTGATGTCGCGTATCGCCCTGATGGGATTTTCCAGCGTCATGTCGCGCAGCACGACCGATGGATCCTCGAGCATCCGCAACATGCACGCCGCAGAGCCCACCTTGACAAAGGTCGTGTACTCGCTCATGTTGCTGTCGCCGACGATCACGTGTAGGCGGCGGTACCGCTCGGCATCGGCGTGCGGCTCGTCGCGGGTGTTGATGATCGGCCGACTGCGGGTTGTCGCCGAACTGACACCCTCCCAGATGTGCTCGGCGCGCTGGGCGATCGAGTACATCGGGCCGCGTGCCGTCTGCAGCACTTTGCCGGATCCGGTGAAGATCTGTCTGCTCACGAGGAACGGAATCAGCACCTCGGCGTAGTGGCCGAGATCATCGGCGCGTCGCGTGAGGTAGTTCTCGTGACAGCCGTAGCTGTTGCCCGCTGAGTCGGTGTTGTTCTTGAAGAGGTAGATCGTGCCGCGGATGCCCTCCTCGCGGAGTCGCTGCTCGGCCGACACGAGCAGGCTTTCGAGGATTCGTTCGCCGGCTTTGTCGTGCACGACGAGGTCGTACAACGAGTCGCATTCGGGCGTGGCGTACTCGGGGTGCGAGCCCACGTCGAGGTATAGCCGAGCCCCGTTCTGCAAGAAGACATTGCTGCTGCGACCCCACGACACGACCCGGCGGAACAGATAGCGGGCGACCTCGTCGGGGCTCAGCCGCCGCTGGCCGCGCAACGTACAGGTAACGCCGTATTCGTTCTCGAGGCCGTAGATGCGGCGCTCCATATGGGCAACGTAGCGCGATGTGCCGCGGATTGCTCGTCTATCCGGCGGTGTGTCGAAATCGCAATGCGGTGCCGGGTCGGGCTTGAACGATCGAGGGCAGGTCGTAGGCGGCGACGACGGCGATCACTGGGTAGCCGCCGGTCACCGGATGATCAGCCAGCATCACGATCGGCTGCCCGTCGGGGGGCACCTGGATCGATCCTTCGACCAGTCCCTCGCTGAGCAGCTCACGAACCCTGACGCGCTCTAGGACCGGGCCGCTCAGGCGGGCACCGACCCGGTTGCCCGAGGGGCTTACGACATACGGCTCGCTCATCAGGGTCGTCCACGCCTCGCCGGTGAACCAGTCGTGGCGCGGTCCCTCCGACAGGTGGATAAACGCGCTCGGCGGTGGACGAACTCCGAGATCGGTCGTGATCGGAGTACGCGGGTCTGCCCCGATGGCAATGCGATCGCCGGCCTGCAATCGCGGTCCGAGTCCCGCCAGTGTGTCGAAGCTACGAGAACCGAGAACCGGCTCGACCTCGAGGCCCCCTCGAATTGCGAGGTAATAACGCATGCCCTCTTCGGGCGCCCGCAAGGTGAGCTCGGTTCCCGCTGGAAGGTGCTCGACGCCATTGACACCCATCGGATTGCCGTTGCGTACATCGATGGCTCCCTGCGCTCCTGTGACGACAACGACGGCCGGTTCGTGGAACTTCACGCGGAGGCCACCACACGTCTCGATGGTTGCCGCTGACTCATCGTTTCCCACAAGTCGGTTGGCCAGTGAGTGCGATGGCCGATCGGCGGCACCACTGCGACCGACACCGAGGTGCGAGCATCCCAGGCGACCAAGGTCTTGGAACGAGCTGCCGATCCCCTGATTGATGATCTCGATCATGTGCGGACGAATCGCACTCGATCGCCGGCCATCACCAACGATGGCTTCTCGCGCTCGACGTCGAACATCCGCTCCGTGGTGTGGCCAAGCAGGTGCCAGCCCCCGGGGCTGACTGTTGGATAGACGCCCGTGAACTCGTTGGCGATCGCGACGGAGCCGGCGGTGATCGACGTGCGCGGTGTCGCCCGCCGCGGCAGGTGCAGCTCAGGTGGAAGACCGACCAGGTAGGCCCAGCCCGGTGTGAATCCTAGGAACGCTGCCGAATAGACAACCGACGAATGGGTTTCGATGACCTTTTCGGTCGATAGCCCTGTAGCGGCTGCGACCTCATCGAGATCGATACCGTCGTAGACGACCGGAATCTCGACAATCGGTCCCTCCGGGCGAGGCGCCGCTGGAGCCGGAATCAACAGGCGTTCCAGGGCAGCGCGGTCGACGTTGTGGTAGGCCACGAGTACGGTGCGGGCAGCCGGGATGACATCGTCGATGCCCGGCAGATCGGAGGCGCGCAGGACGTCGTCGACCGCCATCACTTCGGCCAGTGTGTCGTACTCGGCGAGAACTGCGCCGGACCCACACGGCAGCAACTTCATCTGGTGAAGGCCCGCAATTCAAAACCCGCTTGCAGCAGGCCGACCGCGACGGCCGCGCCGAGTTCGGCTGCCCCGGGTGTGTCGCTGTGGATGCAGATCGAAGTGATCCCGCGATCGGCGACGGCAACAGCCTGCTGAGCGGCAGCATCGCCGTCGGTCAGCAGTGCGCCGGGCTGGCCGCGCGGGATGAGCGTTCCATCCGCTGCGTATCCACGATCGGCGAATCCCTCGAAGAGGAACGTGAGCCCGTTCTCGGCTGCGGCGCGCTCGATCTCGCTGCCGGTGCCTGGCAGACCGAGCAGTGGCAGGGTGGCGTCGTACTGCTTGACCGCGCGTGCAACCGCGTCGGCCTGTGCCTGGTGGCGGACGATGGTGTTGTACAGCGCGCCATGTGGCTTCACGTAGGTAATCGCCGAACCGGCGACACGAGCGCATCCGGCGAGAGCGCCGAGTTGGTAGACGACTGCGTCGGCAAGTTCGTCGGGCTTCATGTCGATGAATCGGCGACCGAAGCCGGCCAGATCGGGATAGCTGACATGGGCACCAATGGCGACGTTGTTCTCGACAGCCATGTCGCACGTGCGGCGCATGATCGACGGGTCGCCGGCATGGAATCCGCAGGCAATGTTGGCCGAGGTGATGATCTTCATCAGCTCGCGGTCGGGACCACCGGGCCATGCTCCATACCCCTCACCGACATCGCTGTTGAGATCGACGGTCCGCGCGGTCATGTCGCTCTAGCCTCCCAAGATCTCGGCGACGTCGGCGTCGGTCAACCGCTTGAAACAGCGCCGACCACTGGATCGGGCAAGTACGGCAACTTCGAGGTCGTCGGCTCCCAGCGTGCGCTCAGCGCCCTGCAATGCAACGGTTCCGGCCTTGACCGCCTGTGCCAGTGTCAGCTCGTCGCCGTACGACTCGTTGAGCCGACCGGCAATGGCTTCGGCGTCGCCACCGAGCACACTGAAACGGCGTTCGTCCATGACGGTGCCGTCGTAGAGGATGTGGAACAACTGGTAGTCGTCGGTCCCGTAGCCAACCTCGGCGACGAGGATCTCGACCTCCATCGGCTTCATCTCATGTGTGAACACTTGACCGAGGATCTGGGCATATTGATTGGCCAGACCACGGGCGTCGACATCGTCGCGCGAGTATTGGTAGCCCTTGAGGTCAGCAGCGCGAACGCCGGCTACGCGCAGTTGATCGAACTCGTTGTATTTGCCAACCCCGGCGAAGGCGATGCGGTCGTAGATCTCGCTGATCTTGCGGAGCGTGTTGGACGGGTTCTCGGCGACGAGGGCCACACCGTCGGCGAAGCGAACGGCCACCATCGCCCGCCCCCGGGCTATGCCTTTGCGGGCATAGTCGGCGCGGTCCTTCATGACCTGCTCGGGTGCGACGTAGTACGGCATCGTCATCGGGCTCGCACCTCCGTCGCGATCTCCTCGAAGACAGTCGCCAGGCGATCGTCGTTCACTCGCTGCCAGCCAAGACTGGTGATGGTGGCCACGATCGGATAGATCCCGCGCAGCGCGTCGGGACCACCCGTCGCGGAGTCTGCGTCAGCCGCCTCCCACAGACCCTTGCAAGCCAATGCAACGGCGTCGTCGGACGACATCGACTCGCGGTAACCGATCTTGATGACCGTACCGGCGTGAAGGCTCCCGGAACCCGTGGCCACGTAATCCTGCTCTTCGTAACGCCCGCCGGTGACGTCGTATGTGAACAGCCGGCCGGTGTGCCGGCGCAGGTCATACCCCGCGAAAATCGGCACCACAACCATTCCCTGCATCGCCGCCGGAAGATTGCCGCGCACCATCATCGAGAGCTGATTGGCCTTGCCCTCCAGGCTCAGTGAAGCGCCCTCGACCTTCTCGTAGTGCTCGAGCTGCAGTTGAAAGAGCTTGATCATCTCCATCGCCGGGCCGGCGGCGCCGGCGATGGCCACGCCGCTGAAATGATCGGCCTGCACGACCTTTTCCATGCCGCGGTGACTGATCAGGTTGCCGCTGGTGGCCCGGCGGTCGCCGGCCATCACGACTCCGTCTGCGAAGCGCATCGCCACGCATGTCGTCGCGTGCGGCACAACCTGATCGCCGATGTTGACGGCGTCGAGGCCCATGCCGATTCGGCGCAATAGGTCAGGGAAGTTCGAGCCGGGGTCGTCGCCCGGCGTAAAAAATGGCATTGCCATGATGGTTACTGGCCGCCCTTTTGCACATACGACTTGACGAAGTCTTCTGCGTTGGTCTCCAGCACACCGTCGATCTCGTCGAGCAGATCGTCGAGTTCGGCCTTCAACTTTTCGCCCGACGCAGTGGTAGCCGGAGCTTCCTCGACGGTCTCTTCTGTGCGACTTGGTGCCGGTTTTTGTTTCTGAGTTCGTTCAGCCATGGTGTCCTCCCCTCGAAACCCTAAGCCCCCAACCGGGCGAGCAGCTCGGCAG
>JAENVT010000485.1 GCA_016650435.1 Ilumatobacteraceae bacterium | reverse complement strand
GGAGCTGACAGAACGGTGGTCATCGAATCGGGAGGCAGCGGCAGCGCAAACAGGTAGCCCTGCCCGAGCCGACAGCCCAGTCGTACCAAGCGATCGCATTGGGTCTGGGTCTCCACGCCCTCGGCGATCACCTCGAGACCGGCATCGGCAGCCATCGAGATCATCGCCTTCACGACCGCTGGCTCGCGTTCGCCGTCGATCACCTGTCCGGTGAAACGGCGATCGAGCTTGACGCCGCTGATCGGCAGCGAGGTCAGCGTCTCGAGGCTTGCGAAGCCGACGCCGAAGTCGTCGAGCACCAGCTTCACGCCGGCCTCGGCAACATCGTTCAGCTCGCTGAGCGTCGACGCCGACAAATCGAACGACTGCCGCTCGCTGAGCTCGAGTGAGATCAACTCCAACGGAATGCCATGCTTTTCGGCGAGGTCGGTCACCGTCTTGCGCAGGCCTGTTGCAGGAACCGAATCGAAGTCGAAGTTGACGGCGAGGCGCAGATTCGGCGACACATTGCGGAAGGTCGCCAGATGCGAGAGGCCGTCGTCGAGCATGCGGTGAAACAGCGAGGCGTTCAGGCCAGCTCGCTCGATCCCGGGCAGGAACTCGTACGGCTCCCGAATGCCGGTATCGGTCTGCCAGCGAGCCAGTGCTTCGATCGCCACGACATCACCGGTGCGCATGTCGACGATCGGTTGGAAGTAGGCGCGGATCTGACCGCGGTCGAGAGCCTGGACCAGTTCGGCAGTTGCCTCGTCGAAGCCCGTCGTGGCGATGCTCACCGCGGATCGAGCCGCAGCAATCGATGCTTCGGCGGCGTCGAGTGCGGCACCCAGGCCGACACCCGGCAGTCGTCGACCGACGCCGACCCATGCCGCGATCCCGGCGGAACTGAGTGTCTGACGAAGGTTGGTTTCGAGTGCCATCGCTTCGGGTGCGTTGAGGCCGACAGCGAGGATGCCGAACTGCAGGCCGGTGATCCTGGCGCAGAAGTGGCGACCATCGATCGTCGAGTTGAGGAGCTTTCCAAAATCGGCCAGCAACTCGTCGCCGGCGTCGTGGCCCTCGCGCTTGTTGAGTTCGTGGAGCTCGTCGAGGCAGATCATGAAGATCCACGCTTGCTCACCACTGGCATTGCATCGCTCGTCGTCACGGTTCAACTGCGTCTCCCACGACTGCCGGGTGGCGGTACCGGTCAGTACATCGAAGGACGCGGAAGCCTGTTCGTATCGGCGGGTGCTCGAGGCCAGTGCTGACTCGGCTCCGGCGAGCGCGCCCAGGGTGTTTGCGAGCAACGGGATCAACGATTCGATGTGCGTCGGCATCGCTCCCGGTCGCTCGCGGCTGAGGCCTACCAGCGATCCATATTCGCTGCCGTTGGGCAGGGTCACGGGAACGACCATCTTGGCCACGTTGGCGAGGAATCGGTCCGTCGAGAGATCGTTCGGCAACACACTGTTCGCGACAATGGAGAACTGCGGGTCGACCGAGGCAATCACGATCCGCTCGTAGTCATTGGTGCGCGTCAATAGCCAGGTCGCATATCCCGAATGTCGCCGCAAGTGCTCGAGCGCAGCGCGTGCCGTCCGCCCCAAGGTTGCATCAGTTGTCAGTCCGCCGTTCATGCCAGGTCTATCGGCACAAAATGGTCAGAACTAGAGCAGAACATGTGTTCGTTTTCTGGTACATTGAGCGACATGTACCACAGCGGCCGATCACACTCGTCTGGGTAGCCTCGCCACAATGCCTGCAGCTGATTCCGGAAAGATCATTGTTCGCGGCGCTCGCGAGCACAACCTGAGAAATATCAACGTCGAACTGCCGCGCGACAAGATGATCGTCTTCACCGGTCTGTCGGGCTCCGGCAAGAGCAGTTTGGCCTTCGACACCATCTATGCAGAGGGTCAGCGACGGTACGTCGAGAGCCTCAGCGCCTACGCCCGCCAATTCCTCGGACAGATGGACAAACCCGACGTCGACATGATCGAAGGCCTGTCGCCGGCCATCTCGATCGACCAGAAGTCGGCCAGCCGCAACCCGCGTTCGACGGTCGGCACCATCACCGAGATCTACGACTACCTGCGATTGCTCTACGCGCGCATCGGCATTCAGCATTGCCCCATCGACGGCACACGGTTGCAACGCCAGTCACCGCAACAGATCGTCGACCGCATCCTGTTGCTGCCCGACGG
>JAENVT010000484.1 GCA_016650435.1 Ilumatobacteraceae bacterium | reverse complement strand
GTCAACGTCGAAGAGGGCCGGCACCTGTGGGCGATGGTCTATCTACTGCACCGCTACTTTGGCCGCGACGGTCGTGACGAAGCCGACGAGATGCTCGAGCGTCACTCGGGTGATCCCGACAAGCCGCGGATCCTCGGAGCGTTCAACGAGCCGACACCCGACTGGCTGTCGTTCTTCATGTTCACGTACTTCACCGATCGTGACGGCAAGTTCCAGCTCGCGTCGCTGCGCGAATCGGCGTTCGACCCGCTGTCGCGCACGTGTGATTTCATGCTGAAGGAAGAAGCGCACCACATGTTTGTTGGAGCGACCGGGGTGGGTCGCGTAGTCGAACGAACCGTCGACCTGATGAAGGAGCACGACACCGACGATGTGCGACTTCACGGTGGCATCGACGTCGCGACACTGCAGCGGTATCTCAACTTCCACTACGCGGTCTCGCTCGATCTCTTCGGCGCGGAGACATCGACAAACGCCGCCAACTACTTTGGCGCCGGCCTGAAGGGTCGCTTTCAAGAAGAACGTCGCGACGACGATCATCGACTACACGGAGCGACGCGTCTGGTGCCGCAAGCAACCGACCACGGCGTCGGCACCCGTGAGGCGACTTCGCTGTCCGCCCTCAACGAGACATTGCGCGACGACTATGTCGCCGACTGCCAGAAGGGAGTTGATCGCTGGAATCGGTCGCTCGCCGAAGTGGGCGCTTCGCTCGAACTGCCGCACGCCGGCTTCAATCGCGCGGTTGGCACGTTCGCCCGGCGTCGCCTCAGTCCCAGCGGCACAGTCCTGACCGAGGCCGAGTGGGAGTCTTCAGTGGCTTCATGGCTTCCTACCGCCAGCGATCGCGAGTATGTCGAGTCATTGATGGTCGGAGTTAGGGCGCCGGGGAAAATGGCCGGATGGGTGGCACCACCATCCAAGGGCATCCACGCGAAACCGGTCGACTTCGAATATGTGAAGATCTGACACGACGATCTGAGATTGGCGAGGGGGTCGCTATGGATCTGTACAACGCGGGCGAATGGATGCTCGACCGGAACATCGCGGCCGGGCGCGGCGACTCGGTGGCCCTTCGCTGTCAAGGCGAATCGACGACGTACGCGGATGTTGTCGCCGACGCGTGGCGAGTCCAGGCCGCTTTGACCGAACTCGGCGTCGTGGCCGGTCAGCGGATTCTCCTGGTTGTCAACGACGAGCCTGCGTTCGTCTCCTGGTTCATCGGGAGTATGCGTGCCGGGGTGATTCCCGTTCCACTCTCGACGATGTTGACGGGGCAGGAACTTGCGGCCATCGCCGCCGACGCCGAGCCTGACGTCATCGTCGTCTCTGCGGAATATGCCGACCGTGTCGATCCGATCGCGGCGGCAGCGCCGTCGCTGCGCCACGTCATCGTCGTCGGTCCGGTCGACCGCGAGTTCGCGGTCTCGTCGTTGTCGTGGTCCGACGTTCCTGCCGCATCAGAGGTGGATGTGGCGGCGACGCGGCGCGACGACCCTGCGTTCTGGCTGTACAGCTCCGGCACGACCGGGCTGCCGAAGGGCGTGATCCACCGCCACGAGAACTTGCAGGCGACGTTTGATACGTATGCATCGCAAGTTCTGCGCGTCGGGCAAGACGACCGTTTCTTGTCCGTCGCCAAACTCTTCTTCGCCTATGGGCTCGGGAACTCGTTGACGTTCCCGTTCGGCGCCGGCGCGACCGCGCTGCTCGAATCTCGGCGACCCACGCCGAAGATCATGCTCGATCATGTGCGGCTCGAACAGCCGACGTTGTTCTTCGCCAGCCCCGGTTTCGTTGCCGCGCTGCTCGACACCGACGCGCCCGACGATGCGTTCGCCAGCGTCCGGGCAACAGTCACCGCGGGTGAGGCGTTGCCTGCCGACCTGCAGCGGCGGTTCAGTGATCGTTTCGGACATCCTGTGCTCGACGGCATCGGAACTACCGAGGTGTTGCACATCTTTCTGTCCAACACGCTCGGCGATCAACGGGCCGGCACGAGTGGTCGCGCTGTGCCCGGTTACGGCGCCCGTCTATGCAACGACGAAGGTGCCGACGTGACCGATCCCGACGTCCCCGGGTACCTCCATGTACGTGGTCCGTCGATCGCGTCAGGGTATTGGCGACGAGAAGAGGCCACTGCTGCTACCTTCCGCGACGGCTGGCTGCGTACGGGCGACGTCTACACACGCTCTGCCGACGACCATTGGACGTTCCTCGGGCGCAACAGCGACATGATCAAGGCAGGAGGGATCTGGGTATCGCCTGCCGAGGTCGAGAGTGTGCTTGTGTCGCATCCCGACATCCTCGAAGCTGCCGTCGTCGGGTCTCGCAACGCCCACGGTCTCGAAGAGGTCGTCGCGTTCGTCGTCGCCCGCTCCGGTCGCGCCGTCGATGCCGACGTGGTCGACTCGTACTGCCGCGACCGCATGGCATCGTTCAAACGACCACGCCGGCTCTTCGTGATTGACACGCTCCCCAAAACAGCGACCGGCAAGATCCAGCGTTACAACCTTCGCGCCCAACTCGAGCAAGTGACGGACTAGCCGGTCGGCATGTTTCCGGCGCCAGTTACACCGAAGTGTTGCCCCACAGCACCATCCTGGTGTGGAGCGACAACACTTCGCCGTGACACAGCGGCTAATTCACCGATCGCGCCCTCAGGCGTTGTTGAGTCCGGCAGCAAGGTGAGATGAACCGAGCGCCGAGTGCCCGCTCCGGCG
>JAENVT010000483.1 GCA_016650435.1 Ilumatobacteraceae bacterium | reverse complement strand
GACACTCCTGATTGATGGCATCGTTCGTGAGGCCACCGCACCGGGTGTTCAGTACAGCCAGGGATCACGCAAGTCGAGGAACTCGGTGTTGGCGATCACATCCGCATACTTGGCGAACAGTTCGGCGAGCTCGGCCGGCGGTTCCTTGCTCTCGTTGGCGCGGGCTGCAGCTTCACTCGTGAAGTAGTTCACTTCGACCGTCGACGTCTCACCGGTCCAGATCCGTACCCCGCCGATGAGATCGGGGCGCCACGTGCCAGCGTGCTTCTCGAAGCGCTCGTCCAGATCCTTGATCACCGCGCGGCCGGGCCCGGCGGCAGTCTTCATCACCTGTACGAACCCGGCGTCATTCGAGCCCCCGGCGAGGAACTCGTCGACATCTTCGGAGTCGGTGAACGACACCGGGCCGTCGAAGCACTTCTCGGTCTCGGACCACCACGCGCCCTGCTCCGCACGCTTACTGTTCGCGTGCGCGGCCGCGGCTGACTCGAAGCGAGCGATGGCAAAGCCGACGCCGTCGTCAGTCACGCCACCAGTGCTGCCCAAAAAGCCGGCAGCTCCGGAACGAAGCTCGGCCTCCCAGCGGTCGAGCTGGCGGCGCAATCCTGACGTGTCGGACACCTTGCCCTCGATGATTTGAACAAACATGATCCACCTTCGATCCTGGCGATGGCGCCATAAGAGATACCCCTAGTTCAATCTTGGCACTCAGCGATACGGACCGCGAACGGTGGGCCTCAGACGGTACTGGTCCACGCCGAACCCGATGTTGTGATCCGATTCGTAGCCGACGGCGCGAACCTGCCCCGGTGGGCGATTGGCTTCACCCGCCGCGTCGAGTACACCGACGGGGATTCCACACGGGCCGCGTCGACCCAGACGGTCGCTCAACGAGACGTGCACGATGTCGCACGCCGAATCGAAGACCTCCGCGGCACAGCCGCACGCTGACTGGCTACCCGAGAACGTGTGACCGTTCACGATCCAAACGATGACCGCCTACGGGCATCGTGTCGCGTATTCCGATGTCGGCACCGGTCCGACGTTGCTGTTCTCCCAGGCCGTCAATGGTCGATCCTGTGGCGAGACGTGATCGCCAAACTCTCTGACCGGTTCCGGTGCGTGGCATTCGATCCCCTCGGCTCCGGCTGTTCGACCGGGTCCCCGCCGCACTTCAAACCCTCGCCACCGTTCGTGACGTCGTCGATGCACTGATCGATCATTTCGACTGTCGAGACGTGACGGCAGTTATGCATGACCTCGGTGGGCTGTGCATTACCAAAACCGGTCGGGTTCTGACCGGTTTCGAGTTCAGAATGGCCGGCATGGGTTCACCACGAAAAGAGCTGCGCGTGCTTCAGCGAATTCAGGCCGGGCACGGGTCCCGTGCTGAGTCGACCGCAAACACGCAGAGAACCTCAATGCACAGCATCTGTTGTGTAACGGATCGCTTCGTCACCGGACTATTCAGCATGGCCATCGCTGAGCAAGCACGACCGGAGGACGACCCGACCAAGCAGATCGCATTCGTCCACCGGCCAATGGGCACCCAGTTCTGAGCCAACCCCCAACTCAACCGAGGAGCACACATGTCCCCCACGACCGACACACTGCCGATCACGATCGACGTCCTCCTCGGACCCGACGAGTGGAACGCCGGACTGCGCTCCGATGCGCTCGCCGGTTTGACGGCGACACCCAAATCGCTCACACCGACCTGGCTCTACGACGACACCGGCAGCGCACTGTACGACGCCATCACGCGGCTGCCCGAGTACTACCCGGCTCGCACAGAACAGTCGATCCTCGACCGCTGGGCTCCGGAGATTGTCGCGATCACCGGCCCCGACACGCTCGTCGAACTCGGATCTGGCACGTCCGACAAGACGCGGTCACTGCTCGACGCGATGGCGACGACCGGCGCACTGCGACGGTACGTCCCGTTCGACGTCGCCGACGCGACCCTCCGCGAGGCATCGACGCGCATCGCGACCGACTACGCAATCGAAGTGCACGGCGTGATCGGCGACTTCCGTTACCACCTCTTCGCGGTTCCGACCGACGGCGTGCGCCTGTTCGCGTTTCTCGGAGGCACGATCGGCAACTTCGAGCCCGCCGAACGGGCGTCGCTGCTGACACAGATCGCCGACGCCATGGTCCCCGGAGACGCATTGCTGCTGGGAACCGATCTCGTCAAGGACCACGGCCGGCTTGTCCGTGCCTACGACGACGCCGCTGGTGTCACTGCGGGTTTCAACAAGAACGTGTTGAGCGTGCTCAACTACGAGCTCGGCGCCGACTTCGACCTCGACGACTTCGACCATGTGGCGCTGTTCGACACCCGCCAGGAGTGGATCGAGATGCGGCTGCGATCACGCCGACGCCACACGGTCGGCGTGCCGGGACTCGGGCTGGTGTTGCAGTTCGAGGCCGGTGAGGAGCTGCGGACCGAGATCAGCTCGAAGTTCCGCGTCGAGCGGATCGGCTCCGAGCTGGCCGTGGCCGGCTTGCGGGTCGCCGACATGTGGACCGATCCCGCCGGCGACTTCGCACTGACGCTGGCGGTCCTGTGATGCACACGCGCAACGAGACAGCCCTCGACTACTGCGGCGTGCGAACCACGACCGAGCACCTGGCAGCCCCGCTCAGCGCCGAGGATCAGACCGTGCAGTCGATGCCCGACGCCAGCCCGACCAAGTGGCACCGAGCCCACACCACCTGGTTCTTCGAGACGTTCGTGCTCGGCCCGCACGCGCCGTGGTACGAGCCGTTCAGTTCGGAGTACACGTACCTGTTCAACTCCTACTACGAG
>JAENVT010000482.1 GCA_016650435.1 Ilumatobacteraceae bacterium | reverse complement strand
CGTTGTTCGTCGACACGTTGGCGTTCGATCGCCATCGCCTTGCGGAAATAGAAGCGACGATCGACGGTCGACCGTACGAAACCGACGATCCAGGTTGGGCACTGGGCCAAGCCCTGGCCGCTTCGATCATGCGCGACCCAGATCTTCTCCGCGGCTTCATCGAGGTGGTCTCGCTGCTCGACACCGGCGTCGGCGTGATGTCGCGCCCTGGAATCGCCGAGAAAGCGATCGCACTCGCTGACCCCACTCCCCTGCCCGGTCCCGATCGAGCTGAGTTGCTGACTCTCGTCGGCGCCTGAGAAAAAGGACACCCATGAAGAACATCACCGTCGGCGATCTGACGTTTGCTGTACAGGACGAGGGGGAAGGTCCAGCAGTCGTGCTGCTGCACGGCTTCCCCGATTCGCATGCTCTATGGCGTCACCAGGTGCCAGCTCTGGTCGATGCTGGATACCGAGTGATCGCCCCCGATCTGCGCGGCTTCGGGGAATCATCGATGCCCGATGGAGCCGATCACTACGGCATCCTCGATCTCGTTGGCGACGTGCTTGGCATTCTCGATGCTCTCGACGTACAGCGCGCCCACGTTGTCGGCCACGACTGGGGCGCAGCTTTGGCGTGGGCGATGACAGCGTTCGTACCCGACCGCGTCGATCATCTCGTTGCTCTTTCGGTCGGCCATCCCGCAGCGTTTCGCGATGCCGGGTTCGCCCAACGCGAGAAGTCGTGGTACATGCTGCTGTTCCAGTTCGAGGGCATCGCCGAGACCTGGCTGTCGGCCGACGACTTCGCCAACATGCGGGCCTGGGCACGGCACCCTGATACGGATCAGGTCCTGGTCGACCTCGCTCGTCCGGGCGCACTCACCGCGGCGCTCAACTGGTATCGGGCCAACGTCCATCCACGAACGTTGATCGAACCGCCATTGGTGTTCCCGCAGATCCAATCACCAACGATGGGGATCTGGAGCTCCGGCGATTTCGCGCTCGAGGAGTCCGGCATGACCTCGTCGAACCGATTCATCGATGGACCGTGGCGTTACGAGCGCATCGATGGGCCTGGTCACTGGATGCAGCTCGAAGCTCCCGACAAGGTGAACGCGCTGCTCCTCGACTTCCTACCAGCTCCGTAACCACCTCACCCGGGCTGGTCGGTCGACAACCTCGCGTACAGCGCGCGGGTCACGGGCCAGACGCCTTCCGACGTGTTGGAGATCACGGTGTGCGTCAGTCGCGACCTCGGGTGATGCCAGGTGCGGAACGACACGCCGGCGTCATAGCCCTCCAGCCTGACGGCGTCGCCGGAACCAGCGAGCCAGAAGCCGAGGCCGTATCGCTCGTCCTCCGACACGATGCTGCGCGGCTGCACCATTTCAGCAACCCATGCTTCGGGGACGATCCTGCCGTCGAAGAACGCCATCCACAATCGCCGAACGTCCGCCACCGTCGTATAGATGCCGCCGTCGCCGTTGCCGCGCACCGGCAGGTGAAGGATGTTGCTGCGCATGACGCCGTCGACCTCTAGGTATCCGAGCGCAGCACGACCTGGGAGTTCGTCGGACCGCAGAAACGCGGAGTCGCTCAGCCCCGCGGGTTGGCACACGCGTTGTTGCACGAACTCGTGAAACGGCACACCGCTGACGCGTTCCGCGATCAGAGCAAGCACGATGAACCCACCGTTGCAATACGAAAAGTCTTCACCGGGTTTGAACTTGGTGGGATGACCGTCGAGGGCCACGAGATATTGCTCGGTGTCGGCCAACTGGTGTACGGGAACCGGCATCACATAGTCGCTGATGTCGGGGTGGGCGTCCTCGTCGAGATAGTCACCGATGCCTGATCGGTGCGACAGCAGATGTTCGACGGTAACGGCATCGTCGATCAGTGGCAGGTCGTGTCCGAGCACGGTGCGCGCCGGCGTCGATAGCTCGAGCGCTCCGTCGACGATCAGGCTGACGATTGCGAGCGCTGTCATTCCTTTCACGCCGCTGGCGATACCGAACTGGGTATCGATCGTGTTGGCGACCTGCAATCCCCGGTGCGCCATTCCATACGCCTTGGCGAGCTCGAGGTCGTCGCCGCGATCGACGCGAACGACACCGGCGAAGTCTGTCTCCTGTGCGATCCGATCGACCTCATTCTCCAACGTGTCCACCTTCGAACAGTACATAGCCGTCGTCGGCACATGGCTTGACATTCTTGATCTCGCTGGGCCATCATTTCATCCGAGAGACATTCGTATGAAATAGGAGAACCCCCCATGACCTTCGCGTTCACTCAAGATGTGCCGATCGACGCAGCGTTCTACAAACGCATCACCGATGGTCTCGGCGACGAGCTGCCCAAGGGTCTCATCACTCACCTCGCGTTCGAACGACCTGAGGGCGGGCTTCGATACCTCGACATCTGGGAGTCGGAGGAGGACTGCAACCGGTTCGCAGAGGAACGTCTGCACCCAGTTGTGCACGGTCTGCTGAGTGAGATCTTCGGCGACAACCTGCCGCCGGAGCCCGAGCGGACACCGATTTCCATCGTGCACCACTGGCATGGATAGCGGTCCTGTTTGACCGACCGTAACCCGGATACTTAGTATCCGAGTATGCGACTCAGCGAAGGCGTCGAGTGGACAGTGCATTGCTGCACCGTGCTGGGCGCGGTACCCCACCCACTGACGGTTTCGGGCGCTCGGCTGGCCGAGTTCCACGGTGTGCCGGCGCCGTATCTCGTCAAGCAACTGCAGAAACTCTCCCAGGCTGGCATCGTCGAGGCGGTGGCCGGCCGCAACGGCGGCTACCGCTTGGCCCGCCCGGCAAACAAGATCAGCTTGCTCGACATAGTTCTGGCGCTCGAGGGCAGCGAGCCGGCGTTCCGGTGTACAGAGATTCGCCAACAGGGCCCGACCGCTATCGACGCGCCGCGGTACCCACGTCCGTGCGGGATCGCGCGGGCGATGTGGCGCGCCGAGGATGCCTGGAGGGCCGAGCTCGCAGCCGTCACCATCGACGACATCAACGGCGAACTCGCCACGAGCGTTGATCCCGTGCAGATCGCCAAGGCGATCGAGTGGTTCCAGGAGGTGCTGCAGTGAGCCAGAAAGTGTTCGTGACCGGAGCCACTGGAGTTCTCGGCCGGCGGGTGGTGCCGGCACTCGTAGGTGCCGGGCACGCAGTGACAGCTGTAGTGCGATCGGAGGCAAAAGCTTCGGCGGCGCGTGCTGCTGGAGCAACGCCCGTGCACGTCGATCTCTTCGATCGCGACGCGATCCGCGCCGCGATCGCAAGTCACGACTGTGTCGCCCATTTGGCGACCCACATTCCAAGCGGGCCATCGGCAGTACGCAAAGCTGCGTGGCGCATCAACGACACGCTGCGCCGCGATGCAGCGGCAGCTATCGCCGGCGCAGTCGTCGATGCCGGGATCGGCCGCCTGATCCAGGAATCGATCACCTTTCCATATGTCGCCGGCGGTGACCAATGGATCGACGAGAGCTGGGAGCGCGTCTACTACTGGGGCAATCAGAGCACGGTCGATGCCGAAGCGGCGGCTGCGTCTGTCACTGCCGCTGGCGGCACGGGGATCGTGCTGCGATTCGCGATGTTCATGGCGCCCGATAGCGCGCACATGCAGAGCATCTTCGGCGCGGCGAGGCGCGGTCTGGTCGCTTTGCTGGGGGCCCCGGACAGCTACATCTCGTTCATCCACATCGACGACGCTGCTGCAGCGGTGATCGTCGCGCTCGAAGCACCCGCTGGCACGTACAACGTCGCAGAGCCCGATCCAGTCCGCCGGTCGACGCACTGCGACATGCTTGGCGAGGTCGTCGGTCGGTCACGACTTCGGCCGATACCGACCCTTGTTGAACGAGCTGGAGGCGACGCTACGGCGAGCATCGCCAGGTCGCATCGCATCACTTCGCAACACCTACAAGACGTGGGGACATGGTCGCCTACCATCCACTGCGTCGACCGATGGAAGGAGCTCCAATGACGTACCAACGTTGGACGCGCATCGCCCTGTCGTATCTCGCGCTCGTCTCGCTCGAGATCGGTGTCTGGGCACAGCTTGCGCCACGATCGTTCTACGACCACTTCCCAGGACTGGGTCGAGCCTGGGTCAGCGTCAACGGCCCGTACAACGAGCATCTCGTACGCGACGTGGGCGGACTCAACCTTGGCCTTGCCGCGGTGTTGATCGTTGCCTTCATCACGCTCTCACGACCGACCATCATCGCCGCGTCGGTTGCGTCATTGCTGTACGGGATCCCGCATCTCGTGTTCCACATCGCCAACACCGACGGGCTGGCGAATAGCGACATCGCGATCAGCCTCGGTGGTTTGGCACTGTTCGCCGTGCTGCCGATCGCGCTCATCATGGTGAGCAACCGGTTCCCCGTTCCGGGAGTGCAAGTGGCACCGGATAGCGGCGCTGTCGTGGAGTAGCGCCCGGCGATATTCGAGATCCGAATTGGGCCGTGAACAGTAAGTTCTGGGCGATGAACCAAACGATGAACGAAGGCGAACTGGGTGCGGGCCTGGCGCAGACATCGAACTACCGATACGCCGATCGCGTTGGTGGTCGGCTCTTCATCGCCGGCCAAGTTCCTCGTGACTCGTCTGCGATTCTCGTGGCGCCCGGCGGTCCCGTCGCGCAAACTCGGCAGTGCCTCGACAATCTCCTCACGCTGATCACGCATCATGGGTTTTCGAAAGCCGACATTCACCAGTTGACCGTGTACGTCGTCGGTCCGCACTCGAACCTGATCGACGCATGGGGAGAGGTGACGTCGTATTTCCAGAACAACGTGCCACCTGCGACGCTGCTCGGCGTGACCTTCCTCGGATACCGAGAACAGGTCGTCGAGATCGACGCCGTTGTCGAACGCGAGGTCTAGCTCGCCACCGGGCGGATCAGGTCGCCAGACAATGGGTCGAGGGTGTCGGGCGAGGCCAGACTTCTGTGCGTTCGCACAGAGCTTCCGCGTCTTTGTTCGCTCACGCTGATGGAACAGCGTGCAACGCTGGTCGCAAAATGGGCCGCCGGCGCCCATTGCGGTGCCAGCGATGGCCCACCGACGGCGTGGGCAGCATGAACGGCGCCCGTGGTCTCGACTCAGCCGAGGGGCAGGGCCAAGAGGCTGACCGTCTTGTTGCCGCCGTCGGTGTCTTGCTGGCCGACTTCGCGGAACCCGATCGAGTGATGGAACAACAACGAGGCTTCGTTGCGTGGCCGTACGTTGACTTCGCACAGCAGGCGTGGAAACACGCCGGTGAAACGGTCTATGACGTGGTCGTAGAACGCCTTGCCAATGCCAAGGCGGCGATAGGCGGGGTCGACGGCAATTCGATCGAGGTAGACGAAATCGTCGTAGTTGCGACTGAACCAGCCGTAATTCAAGCTGGCATAGTCGACGCTCGGGGGGAAGGTGATGCAGAAACCTGCAAAGGCGCCATCGACTTCGGCGGTAAGAGCGACCGCAGCCATGCCGAGCAACCGCTCGATCTCGGCAGCGTCGAGCTCGTTCAGGCCAGGAACGCTGCCGTTGTTCAACGCCAGGGCAGCAGGCAAATCGTCGGCAATCGTTTCTCGAATGTTCACCACGTCCACGGTATTCGACGGCGGCGTTACGTCGTATCCTTGAATCATGATCTTTCAAAAGAAGCAGCAGATGGTCAGCGCCGACGAGGCGCTGGCAGGGCGCACCGATCAGGCGATGCCGGTCCCCGACAAGCACTTCGTCAACGGCAAGCCGCTCGTTGGGCCGTGGCCAGAAGATTTCGACACTGCCGTATTCGGGCTCGGATGTTTCTGGGGCGCCGAGCGAAAGTTTTGGGAAACCGATGGCGTCTATTCGACGTCCGTTGGCTACGCCGGTGGTTTCACGCCCAACGCGACGTACGAGGAGGCATGCAGTGGTCTCACCGGCCACGCCGAGGTGGTTCAGGTGGTGTTCGATCCTTCCGTGGTCAGTTTCGACCAGTTGCTCAAGGTGTTCTGGGAGAACCACAACCCGACGCAAGGGATGCGCCAGGGCAACGACATGGGGTCTCAATACCGAAGCGCCATCTACTACACGACCGAGTCGCAGCGCACTGCGATCGACAATTCCTTGGCGATGTACCAGGAGCGGCTCAACGCCGCCGGCTTCGGCGAGATCACGACCGAGGTCAAGCCGCTCGGCGACTTCTACTACGCCGAGCCATATCACCAGCAGTATCTGGCGAAGAACCCCAACGGTTACTGCGGCATCGGCGGCACTGGGGTCAGCTGCCCCATCGGCCTCACCGCGTAGAGGGCCCCGACTCGAACACTGTTCGCAACGCGTTCGGCACTTCGTCCAGGGAGCGGATCAGCAAGGTCAGCGAACATTCGATCATCAAGTTGATCACCTCGTGGTCGAACCGGCGGCGCCAGTCGGTGTGCAATCCGATGATCGGCTTGGCGTGTGCAAACGCGTACCCCAACTCCCACGCGGTCCCGTCGTCTGTCATCAGCCCGTTCAGACTGGCCACCACGACATCGCATTCATCGATGCCACGACGATCGTTTGCGAAGATCGCTGCCACATTGCTTTCGTCTTTGGGTGGGTTGTCGCGATGCGGCAAGAAGGTGGTGAACCCGGCTGCCGCCACGGTCTCTTCGACACGCTCGATCCACCACCGCTCGCCCTCGTCGAACAACGGGCCGGCCACGTACGCCTTCACAGATTCACCGATCTTCGCTCGCCGCATCGCCCCAACCGGTGGCGCGAATCTCATCGCCATCGGCATCGAGGGCCCGTCCTTGCCACCGCAACTCACCAGGTGTTGCACTGAGGTGGGCGATCAGGCCTTGCATCGGTGTGCCATCTACCTCGGCGATGGCCCCGCGCGCCGCGTAGTGCGGATCGGCCGAGATATCGGCCATCGACATCACCGGCCCGATCGCCGCCTCTGCGGCCGTGAAGGCTTCCATGACCTCGTCCTGTGTCCGAGCCGCGCACCAT
>JAENVT010000481.1 GCA_016650435.1 Ilumatobacteraceae bacterium | reverse complement strand
GTTCACATGCCGCGCAGGCGTTTGCTCAATTCGTTGAGCCGTTCCTTCTCCGACTTGCTGAGCGAGTTCATGCCGGTGGCGCTGATCTTGTCGAGCAGCTCGTCGAGCTCGCTCTGTGCAGCGGACACCGTGGTGGACCCGGCCCACGGTCCGGCGACGACAGCAGGTCGACGGCTCTGCTTGGGGGTGCGCCGCCGGTGGGGCATTGCGACCTTCGGGATCCATGGGACTCCCTCGAGCATGCCGACTGCGCGGGCGGCGAGTGCGCCGACAAGCAGCGACACGACGAAGAACAACAAGCGTCGTCCGGCGCGATCGCCGGAGAGCTGCAGCACCTCTGCAGCCACATACACAGCGCCGAGCACCCATGCCGGTATCCCGAAGAAGAACCGCACGTTCGGGTACTCGGCGATGTACGTCAACAGCACGACAAGTTGCACGGTGTGTACGCCGGCCTGGGGCAGGTCGAGGGCGGTGCCGACCAGCCCGGGGATGACGATGATCATCGCCAGGAACCAGGCGATCCGGGTGCGGCCGACCTGCTCTTCGAGCCTGCCGCCGAAGTACCACAGCACGGCGATCGAGATGATGACCCACAGCAGCTGCTGGTCCAGACCGTTGGCCAGCGGCCAGGTGAAAACGCGCCACACCTGACCCGATTTGATCTCGCTGGGGATCAGGGCCAGCTTGAAGAGGATCGGCTTGTCGACCGGCTCCAGCGCGTAGATCAGCACCGACACGGCGCACATCAAACCGAGGAACGCAGCCGAGCCGATATCCAACTTGCCGATGCGGAACCAGGGATCGTTCGGTCCCCGTCGGCTGGGCTTGGAATAGGCAAATCGACCGGCCACGGACCAAACCCTACCGCGGGCCACGGCACGAGAGGCCTAGCCTCGATATCGCCATAGCCTCAAAGTTGATGGTGCAACGCCCGCAGACCGGAACGATTCCCGACTCGCCAGGGTCGTATCAGTTCAAGGACGCGCTCGGGCGTGTGATCTACGTCGGAAAGGCGTCGAGTCTTCGGCAACGACTCTCCAACTACTTCCAGGATCCGCGCAACATGCATCCGCGGACGGCACAGATGGTTGCCACGGCCGAGTCGGTTGAGTGGATCGAGGTTCGCAACGAGGTCGAGGCGTTGATGCTCGAGTACAGCCTCATCAAGCAGCACCGGCCGCGCTTCAACATCCGTCTCCGCGACGACAAGAGCTATCCGTTCCTTGCGGTCACGCTCGACGAGCAGTACCCGCGGGCGTTGGTCATGCGTGGCCGCAAACGCAAGGGCACGAAGTACTTCGGACCGTATGCCCATGCGTACGCGATTCGCGACACGCTCGACCTTCTGCTGCGCAGCTTTCCGATTCGCACCTGTAGCCCTGGCAAGTTCAACGACCATCAGCGGTTGGGCCGGCCGTGTTTGTTGTTCCACATCGAGAAGTGCAGCGGCCCGTGCGTCGGCGAGATCGACGAGGCTGCATATCGTCAGCTGGTCGACGAGCTGTGCGACTTCCTCGAAGGTGACACCGACGGCATCGTCAAGCGGCTGGACGCCGAAATGAAATCGGCGTCGAACGCCATGGAATACGAGCGGGCAGCGCGGGTCCGCGATCGGCTCGCTGCCGTGCGCCGGGCGATCGAGAAGCAGCAGATGGTGGCCGAACGCAGCGAAGACATCGACGTGATCGGCCTGGCCGACGACGATCTCGAGGCTGCGGTGCAGATCTTCTATGTTCGCAGGGGTCGCGTTGTCGGTCGCAGGGGCTTTGTGGTCGACAAGGTCGAAGCGCTCAGCCCGGGCGGCCTGATCGATCGCATCCTCGAGGAGTTGTACGGCGACGAACCGCCGCTCGGCGTGCCCAAGCAAGTGCTCGTGCCGGTCGAGCCAGAGGATCTAAAAACGTACGAGGAATGGTTGACGTTGATGCGCGGATCGCGGGTGCAGATCCGTGTGCCGATGCGCGGCGACAAACGCGATCTGCACGAAACGGTGACACGCAACGCTAAGGAAGAGTTCATGCGCCACCGCCTTCGTCGCGCCGGCGACCACAACGCGCGTAGTCGAGCGTTGACAGAACTGCAGGATCTCCTGGCCCTCCCCGAGGCACCGCTGCGCATCGAGTGCTACGACATGGCACACCTGCAGGGCAGCGACTACGTCGGCTCGATGGTGGTGCTCGAGGACGGACTGCCCAACAAGCGCGAGTACCGCCGCTTCAAGATCAAAGATGTGCCCGGCAACGACGACTACGCGGCGATGGAAGAGGTGTTGACTCGACGGCTCACCGCCTACCTCGAAGAGCGTGATCGACCGCTGACCGAGTTGGGTCAGAGGCCGGGCAAGTTCTCCTACCCACCACAGCTGTTGCTGGTCGATGGTGGCAAGGGTCAGCTGGCCGTGGCCGAGCGCGTCGTGCGGTCGCTCGGTCTCTTCGACGAGATTCCGATTGCATCGTTGGCCAAGCGCTTCGAAGAGGTTTACACGCCCGGTCGCAGCGAGCCGGTCGAGGTGCCGCGCGGCAGCGAGGCGTTGTTCATGCTGCAGCGGATACGCGACGAGGCCCACCGCTTCGCCAACACCTTTCACCGCGAGCTTCGAGGCAAGCGGATGACCGCCAGTTCGCTCGACGGCATCCCCGGCCTCGGCGAAGCCCGCAAGAAGAAGCTCGTGCAAGTGATGGGCGGGGTGAACTCTGTCAAGAAGGCCTCGCTCGAGGAGTTGAAGGCCCAGTCGTTCCTGCCCGACGCCGTCGCCGAAGCCGTCCACGCCAAGTTTCACCAAGCCACCGGGTCGTCGTCCTCCTGATCTCGATTCTTCGGCTGGCCGAGCTGGCGCATTAGCCGTTCTCCTTCGCGCTGCTCTGCCATGTATCGATTGCGCGCAACCACGTGTGGCGGCAGGCGCGGCGGCGCCGCTTTGAAACGCTGTCGCGCCCATTGACGGGCGATACCGAGCAGCCGGCTGATGCGACCCAGTCGTAGCCCTCGCGTCGTGCCAAAGCGACCGCCCGCTCGGTCAGCCAGTCGACCTCTGCCTTCAACTGACGCGCCGCGATCAGCGCGGGCTTCGGCTCTTCACCAAGGGCCCGATCGATCATCTCGACGAGCTCATTCCGGACTCGTTTGTCCACTCGTTCCTCCACTCATTGTCGGTGGGGAAGTCGCTCGGCGGACCATGTCGTCGGAATGTGGTGGTGTGGCGGAGCCGCGGCCGGGAGTACTAGTAGGTATTTTCTAGGTCGACAGGTGTAGCTGTCGCGTCGACAGCCGGAGATGTCGACCCAGAAAATATGAGGTATGTCCCAGGACGGGCCGCGTTCCCGCGACCGTACGATTCGTGGCGTGACCGACGAAAGTTTGTGGGAGACCCACGCCGCATGGTGGATCGAGGGATTCACCGACGGCGCCGACCCGGAGTATGAGGAGCAGATCCTGCCTTTGGCGGCTGCGGAGTTGGCGGGCGCCATGCGAGTGCTCGACGTCGGGTGTGGCGACGGTCAGATCAGCAGGCTTGCCGGGCGGCTTGGTGCCGAGGTGGTCGGGATCGACCCGACGTGGAACTGCGTGACCGTGGCAGCAGAACGCGGCGGCGCGTCGTTCGCCCGCGGCGAAGCAGCGGCGTTGCCGTTCGCCGACGGCACCTTCGATGCCGTGGTGGCGTGTCTGGTGTTCGAGCACATCCGTGAGGTCGACAAGGCGATCGCCGAGGTGGCGAGGGTGCTGCAGCCGGGCGGGCGATTCTGCTTCTTCCTGAACCATCCGCTGCTCCAGACGCCCAACAGCGGATGGATCGATGACCACGTCCTGGACCCTCCCGAGCAGTATTGGCGAATCGGTGCGTACCTCGTCGAGCAGGAAAGCGATGAGGAGGTGGAGAAAGACGTCTTCATCCCGTTCATCCATCGTCCACTCAGTCGTTACGTCAACACACTCGCCGAGAACGGGCTGCTGATCGAGCGCATGCTGGAGCCTGCGCCGCCCGACGGTTTCCTCGAACGGGCGAGTGAGTATCTCGATGCGGCGACGATCCCACGGCTGCTATATCTCCGAACGCGCAAGCTGTAGGCAATACGATCGTTGTCAGTGGCCGACATCGTGCTGATCACCGGACTGTCTGGCGCTGGGCGTTCGGGGGCCGCAGCGGTGCTCGAGGACCTCGGCTGGTATGTGATCGACAACCTGCCGACATCGCTGGTCGACACCATCGTGGAGTTGGCGAGCAAGCCGGGCAGTGACATCGAGCGGTTGGCATTGGTGTCAGGTCGCCAACACATCGACGTGCTCCCAAAAGTCGCCGCGCTGCGCGGCGAGGGGCACAGAGTGCGCATCGTGTTCCTCGACGCCACGACCGCCGAGTTGGTGAAGCGGTACGACTCGTCGCGACGCAAGCACCCACTCAACGCCGAAGCCGACGGTCTCGTCGAGGCGATCGAGTTGGAGCGCGCGCTGCTCGATCCTGTGCATGGCGCTGCGGATCTGGTGATCGATACGACCGACTTGAACATCCACCAGTTGAAGGCCAAGTTGATCGCCGCGTTCGATCAGACCGGTGATGGCCAACGACTCCAGATCGCCGTCGAGAGCTTCGGCTACAAGTACGGCTTGCCGCTCGATGCCGACATCGTGATGGACGTCCGGTTCCTCCCCAACCCCCACTGGGAGGAGGCCTTGCGGCCGTTGACCGGTCACGATCCGGCCGTGCGTGACTTCGTGTTGGAGCGCTCTCATGCATCCCATTTTCTCGACGAGTTCGAGGCGATGATGGTCAGTCTCGTGCCTGCCTACGAGGCCGAGGGAAAGACCTATCTGACCATCGCGATGGGCTGCACCGGTGGCCGGCATCGAAGCGTCGCAGTCGCCGAGGATCTCGCAGCACGTCTTCGCCGCCGTGGTATCGCCGTAACCACGGGGCATCGCGACATCGCTCGCTGAACAACTATCCTCTTCTTTCCGCTGTATGTGAAAGGACCCACCGCGCATGACCGTCCGTGTCGGTATCAATGGCTTTGGTCGAATCGGCCGCAACTTCTTCCGTGCCGCTAAGCAACGCGGCGTCGATATCGATTTCGTCGCCGTCAATGACCTCGGTTCGCTCGACACGATGGCGCACTTGTTGAAGTACGACTCGGTGCTCGGCGTGCTTCCTAACACCATCAAGGCGCACAAGGACGGTATCTCCGTCGACGGCGACGTGCTGAAGGTGCTCTCGGAGCGTGATCCGAAAGCTCTCCCGTGGGGCGAGCTGGGCGTCGATCTGGTGATCGAATCGACCGGCATCTTCACCAAGCGCGAGACAGCCGCGTATCACCTCGAGGGTGGTGCGCCATTGGTAATGGTTTCGGCTCCATGCGACGGCGCAGACGCGACGTTCGTGTACGGCGTCAACCACAAAGACTTCGACTTCAAGACCCAGAAGGTGATCTCCAACGCCAGTTGTACCACGAACTGTTTTGTGCCGCTGGTCAAGGTGCTCGACGACAACTTCGGTGTCGAGCAAGGTCTCATGCAGACCGTGCACGCCTACACCGGCGACCAAATGCTGGTCGACGGTCCGCACAAGGATCTGCGCCGCGCCCGCGGCGCGGCCATCAACGTCATCCCGACCTCGACCGGCGCGGCCCGCGCCACGAGCCTGGTACTGACCGCGATGAAAGGCAAGCTCGACGGCACGTCGTTGCGTGTTCCCGTGCCCACCGGCTCGATCGTCGACTTCACTGCAAATCTCAAGAAGGCCGCGACCGTCGACCAGATCAATGCTGTCTTCAAGAAAGCCGCTGCTAGTGGACCGCTGAAAGGCATCCTTCGCTACTGCGATGATCCGATCGTGTCGAGCGACATCGTCACCGATCCGCACAGCAGCATCTTCGACGCCGGCCTGACCATGAGCATGGGCACGATGGTGAAGGTGTTGGCTTGGTACGACAACGAGTGGGGCTACTCCAATCGCCTGGTCGATACCGCGTTGTACGTCGGCAGCAAGATTCCCAAGAAAAGAAAATGAGCCACATCCCCACGCTCACCGATCTCGGCGACGTGAGCGGTAAGCGAGTACTGGTTCGAACCGACTTCAATGTGCCCGTCGACAACGGCGAGATCGTCGACGACTTCCGCATCCGCGCCGCATTGCCGACAATCGAATGGCTCTCCACTCGCGGTGCACATGTCGTGTGTGCCTCGCACCTCGGGCGGCCGAAGGGCCAGCCAAATCCGAAGTATTCGATGGAGCCGGTGAGGCAGCGACTCGCCGAGTTGGCGCCCGGCGTCGAGCTGCTGGAGAACCTGCGCTTCAACCCCGGCGAGGAAGGCAATGACCCGCAATTCGTCGCCACGCTGATCGACGGAATGGACGCGTACGTCGACGATGCGTTCGGTGCCTGTCATCGCGCTCACGCGTCGATCGTCGGTCCGCCGCGAATGCTTCCCTCTGCAATGGGTCTCTTGATGCAGAAGGAAGTCGATGTGTTGCTGGGTCTGCGCAACAACCCGAAGCCACCGTTCGTTGCCGTGCTCGGCGGGGCCAAGATCAGCGACAAGCTCGGTGTCGTCGAGGCGTTGCTCGAGATCGTCGACGAGCTCGTCATCGGTGGCGCAATGTGCTTCACGTTTCTGGCCGCGCTCGGCAGTCAGATCGGCGACTCCTTGTGGGAGCCGGATCAGGTCGACACATGCAAGCGGCTGCTGTCAGATTCTGCGGCAGGTGGCAAGAAGCTTCACCTGCCGGAGGATCTGGTCGGCGTCGACGCTGCCGGCAACTTCTCGACGTTCGGCATCAATCTTCCCGTCGGCGCCAAAGGTCTCGACATCGGGCCCGGTACCGCTGCGGCGTTCAGCGACGTGATCATGGAAGCTCGCACAGTTTTCTGGAACGGACCGATGGGCATGTTCGAGGATCCGCGGTTCGCGGCCGGCACACGCACCGTGGCACAGGCCATGGCCGACACCAAGGCATTCACCGTGGTGGGCGGCGGCGACAGTGCGGCGGCGCTGGCGCAGTTCGGTCTCGACGACAAGGTCGATCACGTGTCGACCGGCGGGGGAGCGTCGTTGGAACTGCTCGAGCTCGGCGACCTCCCGGGTTTGGAAGCGTTGAGAGGGGCCCCCAATGCGTAGGCCGTTGATCTCCGCGAACTGGAAGATGAACCACAACCACTTCGAGGCCATCCAGTGTGTTCAGAAGTTGGCCTACCTCGTCACGAAGGATGATTTCGAACACGTCGACGTCAGCATCCATCCGCCGTTCACCGACATCCGCAGCGTGCAGACGGTGATCGATGCCGACAAGTTGCTGTTCGCCGTCGGAGCCCAGAACTGTCATTGGGAAGACAAGGGCGCGTTCACCGGCGAGGTCTCGCCGCTGTTCCTCGCCAAGCTCAACGTTCAGTACGTGATCACCGGCCACAGCGAACGTCGTCAGCTGTTCGGCGAGACCGATGCCGAAGTGGCCAGAAAGCTGGCTGCAATTCAACGCCATTCGATGACCCCGATCGTGTGTGTTGGCGAGACGCTGGAGGAGCGCGAGGCCGGCGAGACCGAGGCGAAGGTCCTCGGCCAGATTCGCGCCGCGTTGCATGGCTTGTCGGCCGACAAGGTGGCATCGCTCGTCGTCGCCTATGAGCCGATCTGGGCGATCGGAACCGGCCGCACCGCGACAGCGGACGATGCCCAACAGGTGTGCGCCACGATCCGCGGATGCATCGCCGAGATCGCAGGGGCTGTATCCGCGGCTGCGGTGCGGATTCAGTACGGCGGGAGCGTCAAATCGTCGAACATCGCCGAGCTGATGGCACAGCCGGATATCGACGGCGCGCTCGTGGGTGGCGCGAGCCTCGATCCCGACGAGTTCGCCCGAATTTGCAAGCTCGGGTCCTAGGTCACTCCCACAATCGTCGGAATTTTCAGCCCGAATTTTCAAATATTCGGAACAGTGCTGCTACCGGTCGGTAAGTATGAGTGCTATGTTGTCGGACGCTTGCTTCGATCGGGGAGGACGGAGTGAGAGTGTGGTCAATCTTCCCGACAAGCGTCCCGCTTGCCTTGTCGATAGACCGAGACCTACCTCCCTCCGTTTCACATAGGAGGAACACCCACGTGAGGATCACGAAACGTAGCTCTCGCTACGCAGCTCTGGCTGTCGGTCTGGCGTTCATCGCCGCATCTTGCGGTAGCGACTCGCCGAGCTCCAACGCCACGACCGGCGGAACAACGGGCGGCACCACAGCCGAAACGACTGGCGGCACCACAGCCGACACCTCGGCACCCGAGACAACCGCCGGCGGTTCAGACACCACGGCATCTTCGGGTGGAGCGGCAATGACGTTGACGATGGACATCAATCCCAAGGCTGTTTGGGATGACGGTTCGCCGATTACGTTTGCCGACTTCAAGTGCACCGTCGATGCCACGCTGAAGACGCCTGGCTCGCTGAGCACCACCGGCTACGACAAGATCACGTCCATCGAGCAGGGCGACTCCGACAAGCAGGTCGTGGTCAAGTTCTCCGAGGTGTACGCCCCGTACAAGACTCTCTTCATCAATCTGATCAAGGCCGATGCGGTCACGAGCTGCGATGACGTCTCGGCCGACTTCGCCGACAACATCCCGTTCTCCGCCATGCCATACAAGATCGACTCGTGGAGCCTCGACCAGCTCGTCCTGGTGAAGAACGACAACTATTTCGGCACCGATGTCGCTAAGGCGGACAAAGTCGTCATGGTCCCGAAGGCCGACACCGACACCGAGATTGCCTCGCTCGTCTCCGGCGAAAGTGACTTCATCTTCCCGCAGGCGTACGCCGGTATCACCGACGCCCTGGCCGACCCGAACATCAAGTCGACGCCTGGCTACGGCACCAACTACGAAGGTCTGTACTTCCAGGAGGATGCCAACTGCACGCCTGACGAGACCCGTTCGTGCGCCTTCAAGGACGCCGACTTCCGTCACGCGTTCGCCAAGTCGATCGACCGCAACCTGATCCTCGCCAACATCTACGACCCGATCTTCTCGGGTGGGCCATTGCTGAACTGTGGCCTGTGGGTTCCGACCATCGGCCCGTGGTGCGATGACACGATCTTCGGCAAGGCCGACGGCACCGACGGCTATTTCGACGCCGCTGGCGCCGCGAAGATCCTCACCGATGCAGGCTGGGCCAAGGATGGCAGTGGCATGTGGGCCAAGGGCGGAGCTGCTCCCGAGATCCACTGGATCATCAACTCTGGCAACACCCGCCGTGAGTCGACCCAGGCTCTGATGATTCCTGAGTTGCAGAAGGCCGGCTTCAACATCATCGCCGACAACTGCGATGCAGCCTGCTACTTCCAGCAGCGCCTCCCAGCACTCAAGTACGACATGGCCATGTACATCAACACCGCCAGCCCCGACCCCACGGTCACTGGCATCATGGCGTGCTCGCAGGTTCCCGGCCCCGACAACAACAACCAGGGCCAGAACTCCGCCGGTTGGTGCAACGAGGACGCATCGAAGTTGATGACCGAGTCCGACCAGACCGTCGACGAGACCAAGCGCGCTGACCTGATTCATCAGATCGGCAAGTTCCTGGCCGACGACGCGGTCATGTTGCCGCTGTACCAGTTCCCCAACATCGCCGCATGGCGCACCGACCAGGTCGGTGGCCCCGTCGACAAGGACGCAGCCAACTACCAGGGTTTCCAGAACATCAACGAATGGGAGGACACCAACGGTGATGGCCAGGTCGTCATCGGTGCCGAGCAGTGGCCAGAGTGCCTCAACCCGATCACCGAGTGCGCCAACTCGTCGTGGTACGAGTGGTCCGTAGGCTTCAAGATCCTCCCGACGGTGTGGGCAACCACGTCGCAGGGTACGTATGAAGCAACTGAGCTCGTCACCGGCGAGCCCGACATTGCGCTTGGCTGAGACAATCAGCCAGGCACTGAAGAAATGACGTAGTGTGAGCGGGACCGGCCATCGAGCCGGTCCCGCTCTCGCAGTTTCCCGTTTGCGTTGACAATTCGGAGGTGCGCCCACGATGATCAGGTTCATCGCTCGAAGGCTTCTGTGGATGATTCCCACGTTGTTCATCATCACATTTCTCGTCTTCGTCGCCATCCGCATCGGTACGAACCCGGTGCAGAGCTATCTGCGGCTCAACCCGCGGGCCACTCCGGCGAAGATCCAGCAGTACAAAGCGACCAATGGACTCACAGGCAACATCGTGTCGCAGTACTTCAGCTGGTTACATCACTTCGTCACGTTCAACTGGGGTCGCTCGATCAAGGGCAGTCGCCCGGTTTGGCCAGAGCTGAAGAACGCCATGGTCAACACCCTCGTGCTCGGATCGCTGGCCACTGCAGTCGGCCTCGTCATCGGTCTATCCCTCGGCATCTTCTCGGCCATGCGTCCCCGTTCGCTGTTCGACCAGACGTCGACCACGGGGGCATTCGTCGGCATCTCCATCCCGCCTTACGTCAGCGCAATCTTGCTGCAACTGTTCTTCGCCATCACGCTGACCCGGTGGCTCGGATTGAGCAAGCCGATCCTTCCGACGGCAGGGATCTATCCACCGGGACACAAGGGCTTCGATCTTTTCCTCAGGATCAAGTACTTGATCCTGCCCATCACCGTCGTCGCCATCCAGATCATCGCCGTGTACTCCAGATACATGCGGGCATCGCTGCTCGAGGTCAAGAACAGCGACTACCTGCGCACCGCGAGGGCGAAAGGCGTCAGCGAGCGCCGCATTCTCGTACGTCACGCCTTGCGCAACGCGCTGATTCCCATCGTCACCGTCGCCGCGATCGATATCGGTGGCATCATCGGTGGCCTCATCATCACCGAGCGAATCTTCGAAAACAAAGGGATGGGCGATTTCTTCTTGACCGCCTACACAAACGGTGATTTCCCACAGTTGATGCCATGGATGGTGTTCGTCGTTCTCGGCGTCATTCTTGCCAACCTGCTCGCCGACGTGCTCTACGCCGTCCTGGACCCGAGGATCCGCCTTGACTGAGATAGATCACACCCAAGACGTAGACGTAGATGTCCCCCTGGCAAGCGCCGAAGTCGCCCACGCGATCGAGGCCAACACCGATGCCGACCTCACCGGCCTCACGCTCCGCGACGAGTCCGAAGGTGTCGGCGGCCAATCGCTCTCGCCGTTCCGGCTCGCGTTGCGGCACTACAGGCGCAACAAACTCGCGATGGTCGCATTGATCATTCTCACGCTCATCGTGTTGGCGTGCTTGTTCCCCAGCATTCCTGCCCGTTACGGCGAGGCGCAGCGGCTGCCCAAGACTGCGACGACCTTCATCCATGCGCCCCCCAGCGCCAAGGCGTGGTTCGGTACCGACGATCTCAACCGTGATCTGTTCAGCCGCGTGTTCTACGGCGGACGAGTTTCGATCATGATCGGGATCGCGGTGGCGCTGATCGCCTGCACCGTCGGCACCATCGTCGGGGCGTTGGCCGGCTACCTCGGCGGGCTGCTCGACGACATCCTGATGCGCATCACCGACATCTTCCTGGCGTTCCCGATCCTGGTTTCACTGTTGGTTCTACGCAACGTGCTGGCCGAAATACCTGTCTTCAAATCGGTCATGGGCGACAAGACGTCGATTCGCTTCATGGTCCTACTGTTATCAGCTGTCGGATGGATGGCCGTCGCCAGAATCGTGCGCGGCGTGGTGTTGTCGCTGAAGGAACGCGAGTTCATCGAAGCATCGCGCTCCGTCGGTGCCAGTGGGCCTCGTATCATGTTCCGTCATCTGATCCCCAACGCGCTCGGCCCGATCATGGTGTCGCTGTCGCTGTCCGTCGTCGGTGCCATCCTCGCCGAATCGACGCTGTCGTTCTTCGGCTATGGCCCAAGCCCGGGCGAAGGCCGCACGACGTGGGGCCTGCTCATCGCCCAGTCGAAGAGCGGCGTGCTGTCCGGTTACTGGTGGCTCGTGGTCTTCCCATGTGCCATGTCGGTGATCACGATCGTGTCGATCAACTTCGTCGGTGACGGATTGCGCGACGCGTTCGATCCCAAGGCAGACATGAGCCGGGCGTGACCGACGGCGAACCTGTACTCGAGATCCGCGACCTCCGGGTTACCTTTCCAACCGAGAGCGGCGACGTCCACGCGGTACGCGGTGTCGATGTAACCGTCGGCGCCGGCGAGATGCTCGGCATCGTCGGCGAGAGTGGTTCCGGGAAGTCGGTCACCTTCTTGGCGGCCATGGGCCTGTTGCCGAAGACGGCCAAGATCGAAGGGTCCGTCAAGGTCCACGGCAACGAATTGGTCGGTTCGAGCAATGCCACGATGCGGGCGTTGCGCGGCAAGCGAATCTCGATGATCTTCCAAGATCCGCTCTCGGCGCTCAACCCGACCCACAAGATCGGTCACCAGGTCTCCGAGATGATCCGCAGTCACAACGATGTCTCGAAGTCGGCGGCGTGGGACCGCTCGGTCGAGCTGCTCGACATCGTCGGTATCCCACAACCGCGAACCCGAGCATCTCAATACCCGCACGAGTTCTCCGGCGGAATGCGTCAGCGCGTAATGATTGCGATTGCGATTGCCAATGATCCCGATGTGCTGATCGCCGACGAGCCGACGACTGCCCTCGACGTCACGGTGCAGGCCCGGATCCTCGACGTCATCCAGGCGATCCAGCACAAGTTCCGCGCCGGCGTGGTGTTCATCACTCACGACCTCGGCGTCGTTGCCCGCATCGCCGATCGGGTGCAGGTGATGTACGCCGGTCGCACGGTGGAGCGCGGCGATGTCGAATCCATCTTCCGCAATCCCACCCACCCGTACACGCGCGGTCTGCTGGCAAGTTTGCCGGCGTTGGGCCGCGAGCGACTGACCCCTATTCCGGGTGCGCCACCCAACATGCTGCGGCCCCCGTCGGGTTGCGCGTTCAGGCCGCGCTGCCCATACGCCGAGGAGATTTGCGCCGGCGACATACCCGAGCTACATACTCTGCTCGGGCTCGAGACCGCCTGCGTTCGTGCCGAGGAACTGTTGATACCTGAGGGAGTGGCGTGAGCGCACCGGCCGATCAACTCACCGGTCAGCAATCGAGCACCGCCCCGGTGCTCGAGGTCACCGATCTGGTCAAGGAATTCCCGATCCGCCAGCTGCAAGGCATCCGGGTGATCAAGGGGATCGTTCAGGCGGTCTCCAAGATCAGCTTCTCGATCGATCGTGGCACGACGTTGGGCCTCGTCGGCGAGAGCGGATCCGGCAAGTCGACGGTGGCGCGCTGCGTGCTGCAGCTGCTCATTCCGACCTCCGGCTCGGTCAAGTATCAGGGCAAGGAATTGGTCGGGATGTCGCGCAAGGACCTGCAGCCGCTGCGTCAAGAGATGCAGATGGTCTTCCAGGATCCGTACGCGTCCCTCGACCCGCGCCTGACGGTCGGCAACGCAATCGCCGAACCGTTGCAGGTGCATAAGGTGCCGGGTAACCACCGCGAACGAGTCGCCGAACTTCTCGAACTCGTCGGGCTTGCTCCCGACCATTCCAAGCGATTTCCGCACGAGTTCTCCGGTGGTCAACGACAGCGTGTCGGCGTCGCTCGGGCACTCGCGCTCGAGCCGGAGCTGATCGTTCTCGACGAGCCGGTATCGGCTCTCGACGTCAGCATTCAGGCAGGCGTGATGAACCTGCTTCAGGATCTACAAGCTCGACTCGGGCTGTCGTACTTGTTCATCGCCCACGACCTTTCGGTGGTACGTCACATCTCCGACTCGGTAGCCGTGATGTATCTCGGCAAGGTGATGGAAACCGGGCCGGCGGAGCTTCTGTACAACACCCCGATGCATCCGTACACGCAGGCCTTGCTCTCTGCGGCACCCGAGCCGGATCCAACGATTGAGCGTCATCGCAAGCGCATCGTGCTGACGGGCGACGTGCCCAGCCCGGTCAACCCGCCCTCCGGTTGCCGCTTCCGCACTCGTTGTCCGAAGGCCCAAGATGTGTGCGCCGACGAGGAGCCATTGTTGATCGACCACGGTGGTGGCCACCGCGTCGCCTGCTATTTCCCCGAGGTCATACCGTTGGTCGCGCCGACGGTCGCTCGCTCGTAACCGACGCTAGGCTGGCAAACCGTGCGCGACTTGGTTATGTATTCTACGGTGACTCTGAACATCGTTTCGATGTTGGGCATGGTTGCAGGTGTGCTGATGCACAGCGGTCGAGGTGGCGGCTTGTCCGACATGTTCGGCGGCGGGGGAGG
>JAENVT010000480.1 GCA_016650435.1 Ilumatobacteraceae bacterium | reverse complement strand
GGCATGCGCCAACGCATCATGATCGCCATTGCCATGGCGTGTGGACCAACACTGTTGCTTGCCGACGAACCGACGACCGCGCTCGATGTCACCGTGCAGGCCCAGATCCTCGATCTGCTGGGCGAACAGCGTCGCGACCGCAACATGTCGCTGCTGCTCGTCACCCACGACCTAGGCGTCGTGGCCGGCCACACCGACGACATCGGCGTGATGTACGGCGGAAAGCTCGTCGAGATGGCACCGACGGGCGAGTTGTTCGCCAACATGAAGATGCCCTACACCGAGGCGTTGCTTCAGAGCATCCCGAAGCTCGACGACAAGAGTCATACCCGGCTCAATGTCATCACTGGCCGCCCACCGGACCTGGTCCATCCGCCTGTCGGATGCCGCTTCTCGCCTCGCTGCCCCTACGTTCAAGAACGCTGCCGCGAAGAGGAGCCGCCGCTGATCCCGACGGTCGAAGATCCGCGCCATACCTACGCCTGCTGGTATCCCGTCGGATCGCCGGAGTACATCGAGACCAAGGAACGCCGCCGTCGCGAAGCCGAGGTGGCGGCCTGATGGCGGGCACCGGCAAGGCGCACCTTCGCAACGACGGCGATGTGCTGCTGCGCGTCGAGGATCTGGTAGTCGAGTTTCCAGTCGGGCGCACGGGGCTGGTTGTCCACGCCGTCAGCGGGATCAGCCTCGACGTGCTGCGCGGCGAGACGCTCGGCGTCGTCGGCGAGTCGGGCTGCGGCAAGAGCACGACCGGCCGGGCCATCATGCAGCTGCCACGGCCGACCAGTGGGTCGGTCATCTTCGACGGACGCCAGCTCACCGAGATGAGCGGCGACACCATGCGTGAAGCGCGCACCCGTATGCAGATGATCTTCCAGGATCCGATCTCGTCGCTCAACCCGCGGCGCAAGGTACGCGACATCGTCATGGAGCCCTTGTCGATCTGGAAGCGTGGCAGCGCCGCCGAGCAACGAGCCAAGGTCGACGCCCTGCTCGAGGAAGTCGGCATCGATCCGCAGCGCGCTGCCGAGAGTCAGCCTCATCAGTTCAGCGGCGGGCAGTGCCAGAGAATCTCCATCGCCCGATCATTGGTGCTCGATCCGACCTTGATCATCTGCGACGAGCCTGTCAGCGCCCTCGACGTCAGCGTGCAGGCCCAGGTGCTGAACCTGCTCGAGGACCTGAAGGCGAAACACGGTTTGACCCTGATCTTCATCGCCCACGATCTGGCCGTGGTCAAGAACATCAGCGATCGCGTCGCCGTGATGTACCTCGGCAAGATCTGTGAGGTCGCGCCGTCCGACGAGCTCTACCGGGCGCCGGCGCACCACTACACGCATGTGCTGCTGAACTCGATTCCCGTTCCCGACCCGACCGTCGCCGCAAAGAAGACCGCGATCGAGGGCGAGCCGCCGTCTCCGGTGCTTCCCCCGCCGGGTTGCCGCTTCCACACGCGATGCCCTGCCGCCGACGACGTCTGCCGCAACGACGAGCCGCAACTTCGCGAGATCGCGATGGGTCACTTCGTTGCCTGCCATCACCCGATTTACGGAGACGACGACGCTGTGCCGGTGGCAGTTGCCGTCGGTCAGTTTGGCACCGACTCGCTGAACTGACCCTGTCGATCAATCCGGCCACCGATCCAGCGATCGATCGCGACCGCGGCAAGGATCACGATCGCCGGCTCAGCCGCGGATCGAATGCGATGACCGCCATAGATCACGACGGTCGTAACGAGCGCGATCACCACCGGAATCAGCAGAATGGCCCGGTCGCGTCGCCGAGTGAGGAATGCACCGGCCACGGCCAACGGAGCGAGCATCCAGAACGACACGATGCCCGCCCACGAAGCCCATCGCTCGCGTTCTTCACCAACGTCGCCGCGCACCATGTCGCCCAAGGCAAAGAGATCGAGTGACCTTCCCACACGCTGCAGCTCGACTCTCGGCAATGTGCTGAGGTGGTCGCGCACATAGCTGAGCGCTTCGTGCCGTTGCCGCGCGGTCCGCACCGAGGTGTCCGCGTCAGACCCGTTGCCGGGGTCGTCGACCAGGCACAGCAGTGACCAGCCGCCCTGGGCTGGACCGAAGTAGGAGTCGTCGCAATTCGCGCCGAGCAACGCCCCGCCTTCGTTCGTCGTCAGGAAGACCGGCTTTTCGAACCGGACGAGATTGAAAATCGTCCACGGCACCAGCAACGCTGTTACGACCGCGATGGCGGCCAGCACAGCGGATCGCCGACCGACGATCCACATCACCACCGCAGAGGAGGGCACGAACAAGACCACCTCGCTGCGCGCCAACGTGCCGAGACCGATCGCGACACCGACCAGCACCGCGGCGCGCAACGTTGGCCTGTCGGCCCACACCAGGATGGCCCACAACGCCAGGGCGACCAGCAGGCAACTGACGCTCTCCGACATCACCAGGCCATCACTGAGCCACAGGTTCGGGTACACGGCGGCGAGAGCGGCAGCAAGCAGGCCGACGCGGTTACCGGCTACCCGCCGGCCAACCAAACCGATGACAGCGACGGTCGCGATACCACACGCCACGGTGACCATACGTTGTCGATTGAACGGGTCGCTGCCCCAACTGACGAGGGCCATCAGGCTCGAGGTCAATGGACCGTGCTCGGCGCCAGGCTGGTCGACGAACACCTCGCGAAACCACACCCCGTGAGCTAGTTGCTGGGCTTGCGCGGCGTAGTACAGCGAGTCGTTGAGCAACAGCGGGTGATTCCACTTGGTGGCAAGTCGAATGATGCGCACGATGGCACCGCAGGCGACGACCGCCGCCAGGTTCCTTCGGAAATCCCTGTCGACACCGACATCGCCCACGGCGGGCGAGGCTAGTGCTCGCTCGAAGACTCATCGGGGTACCCGTGTCACACCGACTTGCTACCGTCGTCTCGTGGCGAACGGTGGCAGCACGGCGGGCGGTCATGGAGCGATCGCGGGATGCCTCTCCGCCTATCGCTTCGGTCGCAATGACCCAACGACCCGGCTCGGCGTCGGCGAGTTCTGGCGGGCCTCGTTCACACCCGACGGGCCAGCCACCCTGCGAATCGTGTGGAGCAACGAGGCGATCGACGCCGATGCATGGGGCGACGGACGCGATTGGATGCTGCAGCGTGTCGCGGCCATGACCGGCGCGCTCGATCCCGGCTTCGAGTTCCTCGACGCCCACCCGGCCGTGTTGCGTGCCCAGCGAAACCACCCCGACGTGCGCTTCGGCGCCAGCCTGATGCTGTTCCACGAACTGGTGCCGACGATCCTCGGTCAACGGATCACCGGCGGCGAAGCAATCCGACAGTGGTATCGGTTGTGCCGCAAGCTCGGCGAGCCCGCACCTGGCCCGCATCCGGGCCTCGTATTGCCTCCATCACCGGCAGCGCTGGCCGGTCGGCCGGCGTGGTGGTTTCACCCGCACGGCGTCGAAGCCAAGCGCGCCGAGGCCCTGCGAACGGTCAGCAAGCACGCCGAGAAGTTGTGGGCGTGGGCGCATCTTCCGCTGCCGGAGGTGGCCGTCAAGTTGGGTCTGCTTCCAGGCGTTGGCCCGTGGACGATCGGTTCGGTCATGGCATCGGCGCTTGCCGATCCTGATGCTGTTGCCGTCGGCGACTTCCACCTCAAGAACCTGGTCTCGTTCAACCTCGCCGGCGAAGCGCGCGGCACCGACGAACGGATGCTCGAGCTCCTGGCGCCGTATGCCGGCCAGCGTGGCCGCGTCGTTCGACTGCTGCTGCTCGACGGGCACAGGGCGCCATCATTCGGCCCACGAAAGCGGATCCTGCCGATGGCCCGCTGGTGATCCGTGGCCTCTGTTAGCTTCTCGTCCGGCCCTCCCGGCCCGTACACCACCAAATGACAGAGACTCTCGGACCACAACTCGCGCCCGTTGACGACACGCCGGCAGCCTGGTATCGCATCCTGCGCAAGGTGGGGTTGGTCTATATGTTTTCGCGGCTGTGCGTGCTGGCAGGGGCCGCGATCGTCGCCGCCGAACTGCAGGTCGACATCAACCAGACCAAGGGGGTAGCGGGCGTTCCGTTCGCTGACCCAGCTGTTGCCGGCCGGCCCCTGCCCACATCCGCCCTCGGTCCCATCAGCGACGTGCTGTCGTCGTGGGATGGCATCTGGTACATGGGAATCGTGCGCGACGGATACCCGCGTCACGTCCAGCCGCACGTCACCTACTTCGTCGCCGACGCCCGCGCCGCATTCTTTCCCGCGTACCCCATGTTGGTCAGAGCCGTCGACAAGGTTCTGCCCGGTGGTGACACGCTCGCCGCGCTGTTCACCAACTTCGTGCTCGGCGCCGTGGCAATCTTCCTGCTCGGCGTGCTGGCCCGACAACTGTACGGAGAACAGGTCGCGGCGAAGGCAATGGTGCTCGGCGCTATGTTCCCAGGCAGCTTCGTGCTGTCGTTCGCCTACACCGAGGCGCTGCTGCTGGTGCTCGCAATGGGCTGCCTGTGGTGTCTGATGTCGCGGCGGTGGGTCGCAGCCGGTCTGCTCGCCGCGCTTGGCACGGCGACACGACCAAACGGGCTGGCGCTGGCGTTGGCCTGTGCGGTTGCGGCGATCATCGCCATTCGCCAAGAGCACGAGTGGAGATCGCTCGCCGCGCCACTTCTTTCTCCGCTGGGCTTCGTCGCCTTTCAGATCTGGCTCGGCCATCACACCGGCGAGGCCGGGGTCTGGTTCCGCGTCCAGCGCGAGGCCTGGGCCGAGGGCGCCAGCTACGGGCTGACGGCGATAAGCAAGTCCTACGAGGCCTTTGCCCATCCCTTGACCTCGCCGACCAACGTCATCACCGCGGCGACAGTGATGACGATGCTGCTGATGATCTACTTCCTGTGGCGCAGGCGCCTGCCGCTGCCGATGGTGGCATACATCGCCGGGATCCTCGTGTTGATGCTCATCCCCAACACAGTCACCGCCCGGCCGCGATTCCTGTATACGGCGTTTCCGCTGCTCATCTCGGCGGCGGCGTTCCTGCACTCCGACCGCCGCGACTGGTGGCCGTACGTGATCGGGGCGTGCAGCGCCGGCTTGGTCACACTCACGGCGCTCTACGGTGTCTTCGGGGCAATTCCGTGAACTGGCGGCGGTACATGCCGAGCCAACGGCTCGGCGTGGTGGCGCTCGCACTGCTGGCCTATCTCCCAGCGCTGTTCGCCGCTCCGGGAAAGATGCCGAGCGACACGAAGCTGTACCTGTACCTCGACCCGAGTCGACTGATCTCCGACGCGCCGTACACCTGGGACAACAGGCAGTTTGCCGGTTGGGTGCCACATCAGACGGTTACCTACCTGTGGCCGTCGGGACCGTGGTACTGGCTGTTCGAGCAACTGCACGTTCCTGACTGGGTCGCCCATCGCCTATGGATCGCGACCCTGCTG
>JAENVT010000479.1 GCA_016650435.1 Ilumatobacteraceae bacterium | reverse complement strand
CCAAGGTCCCGCTACCTGAGGACCCTCAGCTTCTTTCGAATGCGACAGGTTGGGACCAGCATGTCGCTATGACGAACAGGCGCGCTGAGATCGTCGCTGCTCGGCTCGGTGAGTCATACCGTGGCCCAGCATGCGAATTGCTCGGTAGTCATCATCCGCGAGCCGGACGCCTAGGCGGGTGCTAGGCGGGTACCAATCCCGACCCGTCATTTGCCGCCGCTTCGTCGCCTCCCCCTCGAAAGGAGGCTGACGAAGTCGGCGGCAAACGGGCCTCCCTACGCCTATGGATTACTGATTGGGGATCGGAGCGCTGGGGGCTCAACTGGAATTCTGAAGGAGACCCGCGTTGGCCCGAAAGGGACTTTTGGCCCGATCTATTCGCGCCGCCACACCATCATGGACCGGGGCGCCACGGCTGTCTCCGAACCCGCTGTCGAACCCGATGTCGAAAACACCCGCACCCACGGGCCCGGCTCCTGAAATTCGAACGTCACGGGCTCCCACCAGGCATTGGCCATGACGTACAGACCACCGGCCGACCACGCCAGCGATCGCGACTCCAACGAGGTGTCGGGCGCCGACTGTGCCCCGTAGAAGTTGAAATCGTGCGGCGGGTGAGAGCGACGCAGCCGCAACAGCGCCTGCACGAAGTCGTGGAGCTCGGCCCAGGGGTCGAGCCGGCGCCAATCGACCCACGTCACCTCGCTGTCGACGTTGTAGGGGTTGTCGAGACCACCCTGGGTGCGGGCGAACTCGTCGCCCATCACAAACATCGGGGTGCCTGCTGACAACAGCAGCATCGTGAAGTAGTTCTTCAACTGCGGCAGCCGCAACGAGTCTCCCGAGTCCCACGCATGATGATGATCACTGGTCAGCACCGTTAGGTCGTGCATGGTCAGGCCGTCGTGAGCCGTGAGAAAGTTGATGCTGGCCGCCGCCCCTGCAGTGAAGAGATCGTGACTGCCCTTGACGCGCTCGATCACCGCCGAGACCCGACCCGGCTCGCCGCGCACGAAACCGCGGACATCGTCGCGGAAGCGATCGTTCCATTGCAGCCACGGGTCCTTCCAGTGGCCGACTTGGTAGGCGACAAGGTCCCACGGCTCGGCGATCAGACGCACGTCGCGGCGAGCACCCCATTCGGTGATCCGGTCGACAAGCCCGCCTCCATCGCGGGTCAGCAGCGAGGCCAGGTCGAAGCGAAAGCCATCGATCCCCAGATCGGCGAACCGTTCGAGCGCGGTGAGGATCAACTGTTGAATGTTGGGATCACCAGGATTCGACACATTGCCCGTGCCGCTGTCGTCGTTGTACCCGCCATCGGCGCGGTGCAGATACGCGTTGGCATCGTCGAAGCCGCGCAGCGACAAGGTTGGTTTCGTCGGGTCGGCTTCTGCGGTGTGGTTGAAGACGACGTCGAGCCACACCTCGATGTTGTGCGCGTGGGCTGCTGCTACCAAGAACGCCAGCTCGGCTGGGGCATCGTCACCGGCCGCATACGGCCGGTGGACTGCGCCCCAAACCAGTGGCATGTATCCCCAGTAGTTGTCGGAGTTGTCGAACGGGTGCACCGGCATCAGTTCGACGACATTCACGCCAAGATCCGCGAGATACGGCAGATGCTGAACACCGCCGGCGAACGTCTTGCCGAAGCCGCGGACGTGCAGCTCGTACACAATCGGGTCGTCGTGGTGGCTGCCGAGCGAGGGCTGCATCGGCCAGCCGCTGCGCACCACGCTGCGCGGACCGTCGGCCGTCATCACGACATCCATCGCATCGGGGTCGAGCAGCGGCCCGACGCCGTCGACGACGTACCAGTACAGGTCGCCGTCGTCTGCCTCGGCGTGGCAACCCCAACGTGGACCTCCCTGTTGCCGCGTCATGACCTTCTCCGTGACGGTCAGCGTGTGACAACTGCGGATGAAGAGCGACACGCGATTGGCGGTCGGGGCATGCACCGAGAAGCGATCTACCACGTCCTCAGCATGGCATCGCCTCTAGCCTGAGGGACAATGGCTGTCACCCCCACCGTTCATCCCACCGGCCCCGCTGAGGTATCGCACGCACTCAGCCTGCACGGATATCTGCCCGACGACGGGCTGGCGACATCGGTGTTCTTGGCGCTGGCGCTGAAACGCCCGTTGCTGCTCGAGGGCGAAGCCGGTGTCGGCAAGACCGAAGTCGCCAAGGTGATCAGTCGTTGGACGGGCGGCGAACTCATCCGCCTGCAGTGCTACGAGGGCATCGACGCCGCGCAGGCCGTCTACGACTGGGACTACTCACGCCAACTTCTCCATCTGCGTGCCGCCGAAGCCAGCGGAGAAGCTCGCGGCGTAGGCACCGGGGTGTTGGAGGAGCAGCTGTACAACGAGCGGTTCTTGCTGAAGCGAGCGTTGTTGCAGGCCATCGATCACCGCGGCGAAATACCTCCCGTGTTGTTGATCGACGAGATCGATCGAGCCGACGACGAGTTCGAGGCCTATCTGCTGGAGATGTTGTCGGACTACCAGATCACGATTCCCGAACTCGGAAAGTTCACCACGACCCGCCCGCCGATCGTGATCCTCACCTCCAACCGCACGCGCGATGTGCACGACGCGTTGAAACGGCGCTGCTTGTACCACTGGGTCGAACATCCCGACTTCGAACGTGAGGTCAAGATCGTGCGCATGCGCGTGCCCAACGTGATCGAACCACTTGCCCGCCAGGTGGCAGCGGCGGTCGCGGCAATGCGGGCCCTCAACATGTACAAGCCCCCGGGGGTCGCTGAGACCATCGACTGGGCGCAGGCGCTGGGAGCGTTGGGCGTGACCGAGCTCGACGAGGCAACGGTCGAATCGACACTCGGAACCGTGCTGAAGTACCGCGAGGATCAAGAACGCGCCCGCCAACACGGCATTGCCAACATGGTCAAGCAGGCGTTCGAGCGGGGCATGCAGCAACCTTGAGCCGCGTCAAGTTCGACACCACGCCGGCGGAGCGAATGGCGGTGACGTTCGCCCGAATCCTGCGTGGCGCATCGCTGCTCGTGCCGATCGGCAATGTGCTGATGTTCGTCGAAGCACTCGGAAGAGTTGGCGTGTCAGAACGCGCCAGCGTGTACTGGGCGGCGCGATCGACGCTCGTGCACAAGCCAGAGGACCTGCCGCTGTTCGACCGGGCCTTTGCCGTCTTTTGGGATCACGCAACTTCGAGCACCGTCGAAGAAGAGCCGGAGGTCGTGACCATCACGCTTGCCACCGACGACGACAGCGATACCGACAACGACGACGAAGCCGGCCAGGCGAACGACGACCCGACGTTGACGTTGCGGTTCTCCGCAATGGAGGTGCTGCGCAACAAGGACTTCGGTGCATACGACGAGGCCGAGCTGGAGATGGCGCAGCAGTTGATGAGCAGCCTGAGGTTTGCCGGACCGCCGCGACGGTCGTTCAGGCTCCGATCGTCGTCGCGTGGTTCTCGCCCGGATCTGCGAGCAACGCTGCGCAGCGCGATCCGCGCCGGCGGCGAACCGATTCGTCGATACTGGCAAGAGCCCGGCGAGCGGTTGCGGCGACTGGTCCTGTTGCTCGACGTCAGCGGTTCGATGGAGCCGTACGCCAGAGCGATGCTGCGATTCGTGCAGGCCGCTGTCGCCGGCCGGCAACGGGTGGAGGCGTTTTCTCTCGGGACCCGGCTGACGCGGGTGACCAAGGAGTTGAACAGTCGTGATCCCGACCTCGCCCTGCAACAGGCAAGTCAACGTGTGCAGGACTGGAGCGGCGGAACGCGTCTCGGCGAGTGCTTGCGACGCTTCAACGACGAATGGGGCGTCCGCGGACTGGCACGCGGTGCGATCGTCGTCATTCTCAGCGACGGCTGGGACCGTGGTGATCCGGAGATGCTCGGCGAGCAGATGCGCCGACTCCAGCGGGTCACCTACGACCTGATCTGGGTCAACCCGTTGAAGGTCACACCCGGGTATGCACCGTTGGCCCGTGGGATGGCCGCAGCCTTGCCGTATGTTGATCATTTCGTGGAAGGTCATTCGCTTGCTGCAATGGAAGAACTGGCCAACGTGATCGCAGGCGTGTCGACGAGGAGATCCTGATGCGCGAACTGTTGGACGACATCGATCGCTGGCGTGCTGCTGGCAAAGCAGTGGCCATCGCCCGTGTGGTCGACATCGAGGGCTCCGGCCCACGCGAGCCGGGCGCGGCAATGGCAGTGAACAGCGACGGCGAGGTCGCTGGATCAGTGAGTGGAGGATGTGTAGAAGGAGCCGTCGTCAGCGAGGCGTTGGCCATCCTCAATGGCGACGCCGACCCACGGATCATCACGTTCGGCTACAGCGACGACGATGCCTTCGCCGTTGGATTGACGTGCGGCGGAACAATCCGATTGTTCGTCGAGGCTCTTGACTGGTGATTGGCAACTGGTGACTGGTGACTCGATGACGTCGATGTACGAGCTCCTCCGCGAGCGAATCAAAGCGGACGAGCCGGTTGCGTTAGCGACTGTCGTCGATGGTCCGAATGTGAGTGCCAAGCTCGTCGTCACGACAAACGCCGAGCCCGTGGGCGATCTCGGCAATGCCGAGCTGACGCGCATCGTGGCCCGCGATTCGCTTGCCGAGCTCGAAGCCGGCCGGAGTGGTATCCGCAACTACGGCCCGGAAGGCCAGACGACACCCGAAGATCTCGTCAACACACCGACCGTGCGGATCTTCGTCGAGAGCTGGGCTCCGCCGCCACAGATGTGGATCTTCGGGGCCGTCGACTTCACGGCCGCCCTTGCAAAGGTCGCCAAAATTCTCGGCTACCGAGTGACGGTCTGCGACGCCCGCGAAGTATTCGCCACCCGTCGACGCTTTCCGATGGCCGACGAGGTCATCGTCTCGTGGCCGGGTCCGGTGTTCGCGGAACGCGGCAGCGCGCTGAGCCAGCGCGATGCGGTGTGCATCCTGACCCACGATCCGAAGTTCGACGTCCCCGCGGTTCAAGGCGCACTCAATACGCGGGTTGGCTACATCGGTGTGATGGGTAGCCGCAAGACACACGACAAGCGCATGCAGCGGCTCGCCGAAGCGGGCATCGATCAGCTCGAACAGATCGAGCGGCTGATGTCGCCGATCGGCCTCGACATCGGGGCACGAACGCCAGAGGAAACCGCAATTTCGATCTGCGCCGAGATCATCGCCCGGCGTACGGGCAAAGCAACACCTTCGTTGCGCAGTGCGAGCGGGCCGATACACGGCTAGCTCGACCGCGTGTCGATCGTCAGCCGATCGGGTTGCCGAACTTGACGTGGCGGAGGCTGACGCGTCGGGAGCTGAGGTGCCCCACCTCGACGTTGCGACCGCGCTGTGGTGCATGCACGATGAGGTTGTCGACGCCCAGCCACAACATCACGTGGCCGGGGTAGTACACGAGGTCTCCGGCTTGGGCGGTGTCGATCGTTCGGGCCGAAGCATTGCGCAACTGTGTGGTGCTACGGCGTGCCAGTTCGACACCCGACTGGGCCCACGCGAACGCTGTGAGACCGGAGCAGTCGAAGCCGACTCCAACCTGGCTGGCGTTGCGGTGGTACGGCACGCCCACCTGAGTCAGCGCGGAGAGGAGGGCGATCTGGTGGGGCTGATCTGCCCGGAGCCACGCTTGTTGAAGTGCAGCCCCGTCGACTCCGAGCGTTGCTGCGACGGCGTAGGCCGCATTCTCGAGGCGAACCGCGTAGTTCGCGGTTCCCATCGTGGCCAGTGCGGCTGCCGCACTCGTGGAGACGCTGTCGATCGTTGCGGCAACGGCAACTGTTGGAAGTTGCGTAGCGCCGGCAGAGCCGGAGCCCATTGCCAGGAAGCCGCCCCCGAGAACGGAGCCAGCAAGAAGGAATGTTGCAAGTCTTCGACGGATTGTCACGAAGTCCCCCGTGGTGTGGTGGTGCGCACCGCCCGCCTCGGGCAAGTGCTTAGGTCGTGAGGGGAGAAGATCTCCTCAAACACGGCGAAAGCGCCATACGTGAGCGCCACCGCTTCTGGTAACCCAGGAATCCGCCGACTAACGAATGCCGCCATGATCCTGTAACACATGACAAGTTATCGTCATCAAATCGCAATACTCAAGGCGGCCGTAATACTTTTGTCATCAAGATTCCTTGACGAATCCCGATGTTTCGCCGGTCTACGGGCACGAACTCCCTGGTCACAGTTGCCGCGTATGCTGGCCCGATGACCACGACCGCGGTGCTTCTGGCTGCCGGTGGTGGGTCGCGATTTGCGGGCTCGACCCACAAATTGCTGGCAACGATCGGGGGTAT
>JAENVT010000478.1 GCA_016650435.1 Ilumatobacteraceae bacterium | reverse complement strand
GCTGCCAGAGGCAACTCAGCAGGAACTGGGGATGCAGCAGTTCCCAGTAATCGGCGGGCACGAAGGGGCCGGAGAGGTGCTCGAGGTCGGACCCGGCGTGACCAATCTGGCGCCCGGCGACCACGTCGTTTTCGGCTTCATCCCTTCGTGCGGGCGGTGCCCGAAGTGCTCTACCGGACACCAGAACCTGTGTGACCTCGGGGCCTACCTTCTCGCCGGGCGGCAAGTGACCGACTTCACCGCGCGCCACCACGCGAAGGGGCAGGATCTCGGGATCATGTGCTGCATCGGCACGTTTGGCGAGTACACGGTCGCTGCCGAGGCGAGCTGCATCAAGATCGAAAAGGACATCCCGCTCGACAAGGCGGCGCTCGTCGGCTGCGGGGTCACGACCGGCTGGGGATCAGCGGTGTACGCCGCCGGTGTCCAGCCAGGCGAGACCGTGGTCATCGTCGGGTGCGGGGGCGTCGGCATGAACGCCGTCCAGGGCGCGTCGATGGCAGGTGCACGCCACGTCATCGCTGTCGATCCGGTGGAGTTCAAGCGGGAGCACTCGTTCATCTTTGGCGCAACGCATGCGGCAACCAGCATGGAAGAGGCCAACGAACTCGTCGGCGAACTGACGTGGGGCGCGATGGCCGACAAGGTCATCCTGACGATGGGCGTCGCCCAGGGTGAGTACATTCAGCCGGCGCTGGCGATGACCGCGAAAGGCGGTCGCGTCGTTCAGACCGCTGTCGCCCCGTTCTCGGTCGACTCCGTCAGTATGAACCTGTTCGAACTCACCATGTACGAGAAGCAGCTCGTCGGGTCGATCTTCGGCTCCGCCAACCCACGCCGCGACATACCGCGCCTTCTGCAGCTGTATCAGGAGGGCCAGCTGAAGCTGGACGAGCTGGTGACGCGCACGTACCCGATCGAAGACATCAACGTGGGTTACCAGGCAATGCGCGACGGCACCAACATCCGCGGAATGCTGATCTACGACCATGCCTGATACCCGCTTCGAAGTACAGCGCTCGATCGCGGCGGACCCCGCCGCGATCTTCGAAATACTGTCGAGCCCGAGCGGCCAGGTCGCCATCGACGCGTCGGGAATGTTGATGTCGGCGACAGGACCGCGTGTGACTGCTGTCGGCGATCGCTTTGACGTGCAGATGGATCGTGAGTCATTGCAGGACTATCCCCTCGGCGAGTACACCGTGACCGTTGTGATCTCGCGCCTCGAACCGGACCGAGCGATCGCCTGGACCATCGAAGGCGTGATGAATCCGCCGATCGGCCACGTCTACGGGTACGAGCTCGAACCAATCGACGGCGGCACGTCGGTGACCTCCTACTACGACTGGTCGAACATCCACGAGGCGTACAGGGACGCGAACATCTTCCCGATCATCTCCGAGACCGGCCTGCGGGCGACGCTCGGCATACTCGCGCGCATCGCCGCACCAGGACTGGGCCGCCCCGGGGCCGACCCCAACCCGTGGCGGCCGCCAAGCAACGACGACAACACAGGCACGTCATAGCGCCACAACCGACCGCTGCCGTCGTCGGCAGCGGCCCGAACGGTTTGGCCGCGGCCATCACACTCGCGGCCGCAGGTGTGGATGTCACTGTCTATGAGGCCGGAGATCGCCCCGGCGGCGGAGCCCGCAGCGATGAGCTCACCACACCCGGCCTGGTGCACGACGAGTGTTCGGGGTTCCACCCGTTTGCGGTGGCCTCCACCTTCGCGTCGTTCGCTCAGTTGGACCGTTACGGGCTCAACTGGGCATGGGCCGAGGTGGAGTTCTCGCACCCGCTGGAAAATGGCAAGGGCGGGGCAGTGCGACGATCGATCCGCGAGACCGCGAACGGCCTCGGCGCCGACGAACGGGCCTGGCTGCGTACGTTCGGACCGCTCGTCGACCGTTTCGATCGCATCAGCGCCGACTTCCTCCAACCCGTCGGGCGCGTTCCAGATCATCCTTTGGCCCTCATGCAGTTCGGCTTGCGTGCGGTTCTGCCCGCCTCGATCCTGCTGCGTTCGTTTACAACGGCCGAGGCTCGTGGCTTGTTCGCCGGACTCGCCGCCCATGCGTTCTGGCCGTTCAGGTCGGTGTTGTCGTCGGCGATCGGTGTGGCGCTCGGGACGGCAGCACATGCCGAGGGATGGCCAGTTGCCATCGGCGGCTCCGGCGCAATCTCTGGCGCGATGGTCCGCGCCTTGGAGGCGCTCGGCGGGCGGGTCGAGACCAATCGTCGGATCGGCTCGCTGCGTGAATTGGGAGCAGCGGACATCGTCATGCTCGATCTGGCGCCTGCGGCCGCGGTCGAGCTCGCTGGTGACCTCGTGCCGCCACGAATCGCCAGCGCCTTGCGTCGTTTTCGTCACGGCTCTGGCGCGTTCAAGGTCGACTTCGCGATCGACGGCGGCGTCCCGTGGCTCCACGAAGACTCGACGCGGGCTGCAACGGTGCACGTGGGCGGCACCGCCGAGGAGGTCGCCGCGGCCGAGTTGTCGATCCGGCGCGGCCACATGTCGGATCGGCCATTCGTACTCGTCGGCCAGCAGTTCCTCGCCGACCCGTCGCGGTCGGTCGGCGACGTGCACCCGGTGTACGCGTACGCACACGTGCCAGCGGGTTACGACGGGGACGCCACCGAGAGCATCGAGCGTCAGATCGACCGATTCGCGCCTGGCTTCCGTGACCGGATCGTCGCCCGTCACGTCGTGTCGACGACGTCACTGGCGCGCAACAACCCCAACTATGTCGGGGGCGATATCACGACCGGTGCGAACTCACCTCGGCAACTCGTCTTTCGTCCCCGGATCGCTCGTGATCCGTACTCGTTGGGTGCGCGTGGTCTGTATCTGTGCTCGGCCGCGACTCCGCCCGGCGCGGGTGCTCATGGGATGTGTGGTCACAACGCGGCGCGGCGGGCGTTGGCCGAGCGAGGGCTGTCCGCGCCAGCTTCGGCCGCCCCTCGGACCTCTTGAGAGCGGATCGTTATGGTGTTCGCATGACGGACCAGGTCGGGCTCTTCGAGACCATGTACTCGTGTCGAGCAATGCGGCGACTCCGTCTCGATCCGGTCCCCGAAGAACTACTTCTTCGGCTGATCGATGCCGCGAACCAGGCGCCGTCGGGTCGCAACTTTCAGCGAGGGCGTTGGATCATCGTGCGCGACGATCGACAGAAGCGATGGGTCGCGGACCTGAACCGTCGAGCGAGTGAGACATCCGCCCGGGAGCAGGTCGAGCACGCCGAGCCGCTGCCCCATCACGGTGTCGAGAAGCGGCGTCGGATGTGGGAGGCCGTGCTGTGGCAGTCGGAGCACATGCACGAAGCTCCCGCCATCATCGTTGCCTGCGCGGTGCTCGATCATCCCGGTCAGGATCCGAATCGCTACGCCAGCTCCATCTGGCCGGGGATCCAGAACCTGCTGTTGGCGGCCAGGGCCAGCGGCCTCGGGGCGGCCCCCACCACATACGCACTGCGCTTCCGAGACGAACTGCACGAGGTGCTCGGCGTGCCGAGCGACGTGGCCGTGCAAGCGATCATCCCGGTCGGCTTCCCAATAGGCAACTTCGGACCCGTCACCCGTCGTCCGGCAGGCGAGATCACGATGTTCGACCGTTGGGACGGCCCGCATCCGGCCGTGCTCGACCACCCCTGAGTTCGGCAGCACGGGTGAGACAAGCGGGCACAATTCAGCACAATCCCCACCCTCCGTGTTGCGATCGAGTGGTCCGAATCTCGGCCATGCCTAACTATTTTCTGGCTCGACAGGCGGACCGGTGAGCCTGTCGCGTGGGCGAAAACACCCTCGTTTCCCCGCGCTCAGAACGGCTCTGGCGCTGGACAGTCGCTGATCGCTGGCACCGAAATGGGCGCCGGCAGCCCATTTCGTGCCCTGCGTAGCCAGGTTCATCGATCAGCGCGAGCGAACAGAGGCGCGGAACTTCTGTGCGCGCGCACAGACATTTCGGGTGACATTGGTCGCCCTCGATTGCCCGCTTCGACGCAGGAGTGGCGAGCACGATCACATGCACTGAGCAACGAGCGCCGAGCCGCAGTTCTGGCGCTCCTGGATTCACAATCGCACACTCCCTGGGGAGTCGCGAGATCGGCAGATCGGCGTCAGTTCGGCGGACCGTCGATCACGACTCCTATATCGGACAGCAATTGCCGAGCCTGAACGCGAGTCGCTCCGATGCGGCTGGCGAACTCGTCGTCGTGGTCCAGATCAGACATTCCGTTGCAAACTCGTTCGGCGCATTGTTGACGAGTACCAGCTCCGCGTTCGTGAGAACAATGGTGGCGGATTCGTCGTCGGTCGCATTGACTCTCACTAGCGCAGAATGCCCTGATGGTTGAGTTTGTGCAAGGGCGTTGCGGTGATTCGTAGCGTCTGAGGGTCTGGCCGGTGGTCTCTCGAATGCCCTGTCGTCGCCGCGCGAGTGGTGGTCGATTTGCTCCCGTTCATCTCAACTTGCTGCCGAGTTCGACCACCCTTGAACACCGGTCGCCCAAGACTGTCAGCCTTCAGATCGAGAGACCGCCGTCAACGGGCAGGACAACACCGGTGATGTAACCGGCCTGCTCGGAGGCAAGGAAGCCGACCGCCGGACCCACCTCGGCCGGATCGGAGAAGCGGCGCATCGGGATCTGGGCTCGCAGTTCCGCGAGTCGATCCGCCGGAATCGAAGCGACCATGTCAGTCTCGGCATT
>JAENVT010000477.1 GCA_016650435.1 Ilumatobacteraceae bacterium | reverse complement strand
TCATTCCTGGTTGCACCGGATGACGGGACGCCGGTGCTCGTGCCCAATCCCTTCGCCGGTGGCGATCGCTGGCTCGGCGCGCGCGTCGTCGCCGGCCGCTTCACCGACCCGGCCGCACCCGACGAGTTCACGGTCAATCGCTCATTTGCCAACTATCTCGCCGATCACTTCGGTACGAAGGTCGGTGACCAATTCCAAGTGACATCGTTCGATCAGGACCAGCTGGCGACGAACCGAGCATTCAGCTCTGGCGAGGCGCCCGCGGTGCCGCTGTTCACCGCCACGCTCGTCGGTGTCACCGAGTCGCCATCCGCCTTCGACGATTCAACGCCGGCGATGATCTTCTCGCAGTCGTTCTTGCAGGCCCATCCGACGGTCGGTGTCGTGCAGACCGGGATCGCCGTACGCCTCCAACCGGGCACCGACCCTGACGCGGTCATGACCGCCGTCCACAATCTGCCGGGCGGCGGCGACGCTTCCAATGCCCCGTATCGGATCGTGAGTGTGGATGCACGGCGAGCAGTTCGATTCCAAGTCACCGCGCTTTGGTTTGTAACGGCCATCGCTGCGATCGCGGCCGTGTTCGTCGTCGCCCAGCTGGTCGGTCGGGCGCTCAAGACAACCGATGCAGATGGACAGTCACTGATGGCCATCGGATGGCGGTCCCGCGACCTGGCGATCGAACGCGCAATTGAGGGCTGCTCGCTGGCGGCAATCGCAGTACCGATTGCATCCATCATCGGCTTCGCTTTCACCGCGTTCTTCCCTCTTGGCTTGCTCCGGACCTTCGAGCCGCATACCGGTCGCAGAATGGACTGGACGATGACGGCGGTCGGGACAATCGCCGCTCTGCTCGTGGTGGTCGTGGCGGCCGTCGCCGGCCGGCGCCGTTTCGGTCGGGTGCGCAGCCCGCGCCGGATGGAGCCGTTCGCCGGCCTGGTCGGCGCCAGTGGTGCAGGTGTGGCCCTGGCCACCGGCGCACACCTGACTACATCGCGCCCGACCGGTGGTCGGCGCTCGCTGGCCTCTCTCGCGCCCGGGGCAATCGGGCTGGCCGGTTTGGTAGCGGCCGGGATCGTCGGGTTGAGCTTGACGAACATTGTCGCCCGACCCGCTCGATGGGGCGTGAACTACGACCAACTCGTCGGCAACCCGTTCATAGCGGCCGAGGACGACCTCGTTGCACCTGTCGTCGACGACCCCGACGTCGCTGAACTGTCAGCGGCAAACATCGGCTCATTGACGATCAATGGGCGAGACGTGGTGACGTTCGCCTTCGAGGTCGCAAAGGGTGATCTGGTGCCGACCACGCTCCGAGGACGGCCGCCGGCGAACTCTGGCGAGATCGGGCTCGGCGCCGAAGTGCTACGTCGACTCCGCGTGGACGTCGGCGACAATGTCCACGCAGTTGGACCAACTGGCACGGCTCGTGACCTGCGGGTGGTCGGAACCGTCGTCACGCCCAGCAGCGCGGGAAATGGTGCGGCCATGACGTTCGACGGCTATTTGTCGCTCAGCCCGACTGCGACCAGAAATGTGCTGCTGATCAATTTCCGCGCCGGCGCTCCCGCTGACGTCGGCGCCAGAATGCAGGCCGCCAACTTCACACCGCCCGACGCGATAGTCACGCCCACCAGCGTGCGCGCCCTGCAACGTGTGACCGCTGCACCGTTCGTGCTCGCCACCCTGCTGAGCGCATTTCTCGTCATTGCTTGCACCTATCTGTTGACCACGTCGGTGCGCGCTCGCGGGCGTGACCTAGCAGTGCTGCGTGCGTTGGGGTCCGACAGCCGACAGCTGCGGTCGATCGTCCACTGGCACGCCACCCTCGTCGCCGGGTTGGTGATGCTGGTGGGCTTTCCGGCGGGTGTGATCCTGGGTCGATGGGTCGTTGCTTTGCTGACAACAGCTCTCGGCATCGTGCCGGGTGCAGATGTGCCGCTGGTTGCATCCGCTGCACTTCTTCTGTTCGCCGTGTTGGTGGCGAACCTCCTGGCGTTGATGCCAGCACGGCGCGCAGCTCGTCAGTCGGTGCGC
>JAENVT010000476.1 GCA_016650435.1 Ilumatobacteraceae bacterium | reverse complement strand
GAATGCGCAGGGCATCGAACGGATCGGTCATGACGTCTCCTGCCCAAGAACGTGAATGGCGTGATTGCGGTACGCGGCCTTAGCACGGGTGAGCAACGCCTCGGTGGCGTGCACCGTTCGGCCGATGGTCGTGGCGACGTCGCCGACCGGAAGATCGTCGAGGTAGCGCAGCGTCAGGACGGCTCGATGACTTGGTGCGAGCTCGGCCAAAACGGCCTTGGCAGAGGCGACCTCGATGGCCGCGTCGTTGGGATCGTCGATCGTCATGTCGTCCCACAGTTCGGCGAGCTCTTCCTTGCGGCGCTCCGTGCGTCTCCAGTGGTCGATCAACTTATGGCGGGCTGTGCCGATCAGCCAGGCGATGTTGAGGTCGAGCCGATTGCTGTTGGTGTCGGTGTTGTGGAGTGCGGCGACCGCTGCCATGAAGGTCTCGGCGGTGAGGTCCTCTGCGGTGGCCGCGTTGGCACAGCGTCGGGCCAGGTAGCCGTACACATGGGGGAGCGCGTCGTCGTACAGCTCGAGGAACGCCGACGTGTCGGTCACGATCAATACATCGTATGCCGCCCCCCTTTTCCGTCACTCCAACTCCAAGTGGAGTGCCTGGGTGCACCCAGGTGGGCGTTGAACACTCCACACCGCCCTGTGGAGTGTGTCGGTGCACCCAGGTGGGCGTGGAAACACTCCACGCGTTCCCAACTGGATCGTCGAACGGGTGTTCGATAGAGTTGGAACTCCTATGGGGTTCAACAACCCGAACATGCCGTGGTGGGAGCTGGAAGCAACGCTCTCCGACCGACCGTCCAACCACCCGGCACCTGAGCGCGGCAAAGATGGTCGCGCCCCTGGTTCCCCGGCATGGAATGCGGGTGGCGATGGCCCGGCATGGAGCCGCAAACGCCAGCCGTACCTGCCACCCACCGAGTCCGATCTCACCAAGCCGTTGCTGCGTCCCGACTCGCCGGCGGTGCCATATGCCGAGCTGCACTGCCACACCAACTTCTCGTTCCTCGACGGCGCTTCGCATCCCGAGCAATTGGCGGAGGAAGCTGCGCGCCTCGGCCTCGAGGCGCTAGCGGTCACCGATCACGATGGCCTGTACGGCGTGGTTCGCTTCGCTGAAGCGGCGCGCGCCGTTGGGTTGCCGACCGTGTTCGGCGCCGAGATCACACTTGGCTCGGGCGCTGCGCGGCAGGTGCTCACCGAAGACGACACCCAGCAGCAGATCGCAACCGGTTTGGTTCCGGATCATCACGCGCCGGATCCACACGGCGATCACCTCCTCGTACTTGCCGATGGGCCCAGCGGTTACGCACGCCTTGCCCGGGCCTTGAGCCTTGGTCATCTGGCGGGCGAAAAGAGCGCGCCGCAGTTCACTCTGCTCGACATCGCCGATGCGATGAGCGGGCATGGTTGGGTGCTGACCGGTTGCCGCAAGGGTGCCGTGCCGGCGGCACTGGTCGACCACGGTCCTGCAGCAGCGGCAAAGCAGCTGCAGCGGCTGATCGAGTTGTTCGGGCGCGACCGTGTGGTGGTCGAGTTGTGGGATCACGGCGACCCGCTCGACTCGGCGCGCAACGATGCGCTGGCCGAGCTTGCCGCGCGCCACGACTTGACCTGCGTCGCCACCAACAACGTGCACTACGCCACGCCGTCGCAACGCAGGTTGGCCACAGCCATTGCTGCTGTGCGTGCCAGGCGCAGCCTCGACGAGCTCGACCCATGGCTACCGGCATCGACCGGCGCTCATCTGCGCAGTGGCGCCGAACAGGCCCGCAGGTTTCTGCGATACCCGGGTGTGGTCGAAGCCGCTGCCGAGATCGGGCGGGCTGCGGCATTCGATCTCTCGCTTGTTGCGCCAAACCTGCCGCCGTTCCCTTGTCCCCAGGGTCCCTCGGGCCTGACGCTCACCGAGATGCAGTACTTACGTCATCTCGTCGAACAAGGTGGCCGCCATCGGTACGGCGAGCGACCGTCGGCTCACGAAGATCTGTCGCTGCGGGCCAGGGCCTGGAGCACCATCGACCACGAGCTCGACGTCATCGAGCACCTCGGGTTCGCCGGCTACTTCCTGGTGGTCTGGGATCTCGTCGAGTTCTGCAACCGGGCCAACATCTTCTGCCAAGGCCGAGGCAGCGCGGCCAACAGTGCGGCGTGTTACGCACTCGGCATCACCAAGGCCGATGCCGTGTCGCTGGGTCTGCTGTTCGAACGGTTCCTGTCGACCGAGCGTGATGGGCCTCCAGACATCGACATCGACATCGAAAGTGACCGGCGCGAAGAGGTCATCCAATACGTGTACCAACGCTATGGACGGCATCACACCGCGCAGGTGGCCAACGTCATCACCTATCGGGCGCGGTCGGCGGTACGCGACATGGCCAAGGCACTTGGTTATGCACCGGGCCAGCAGGATGCATGAAGCAAGCAGATAGACGCATGGGGCAATGTCTCGACCACTGCAAACCAGCCGGATCATGGCATCCCGGCGGCAGTGCTCGAGTTGGCAACCGAGATCGAAGATGCGCCGCGCCACCTCGGTATCCACTCCGGCGGCATGGTCATCTGCGATCGTCCGGTGATCGAGGTTTGCCCGGTCGAGTGGGGGCGGATGGACAAGCGCAGTGTGCTGCAATGGGACAAGGACGACTGCGCCGCAGCGGGATTGGTGAAGTTCGATCTGTTGGGTCTCGGCATGCTCAGCGCGCTGCACTACGCCGTTGATCTCATCCGCGAGCACCGTGGCTACGAAGTCGATCTGGCAACCATCCCGCAAGAAGACGACGTGTACTCGATGTTGTGCCGCGCCGACACGGTGGGTGTGTTCCAGATCGAATCGCGGGCCCAGATGGCCACATTGCCGCGGTTGAAGCCGCGCCGTTTCTACGACCTGGTTGTCGAGGTTGCTCTGATCCGCCCAGGGCCCATCCAGGGTGGTTCGGTGCATCCCTACATCCGCCGCCGCAACGGTCAGGAGCCCATCACCTACCTGCATCCGTTGCTCGAGAACTCACTCGGCAAAACGCTCGGCGTGCCGCTGTTCCAAGAGCAACTGATGCAGATGGCCATCGACGTCGCCGGGTTCACAGCCACCGAAGCAGATGAGCTGCGCCAGGCCATGGGCTCCAAACGCAGCAGGGCCAGAATGGAGAAGTTGAGAGCTCGCCTCTATGCGGGTATGGCAGAGCGAAACATCACCGGCGATGTCGCCGACGAGATCTTCACCAAGATGTCGGCCTTCGCCAACTACGGGTTCCCCGAGTCGCACAGCGTCAGCTTCTCGTACCTCGTCTACGCCTCGTCCTGGATCAAGTTCCACGAGCCTGCCGCGTTCTGCGCGGCGTTGCTCAACGCTCAGCCGATGGGTTTCTGGAGCCCGCATTCACTGGCCCAGGATGCAGCGCGCCACGGGGTGGTTGTGCGGTCGCCCGACCTCAATGCATCGCTGGCAATGGCTACGTTGGAGCCGTGCACCGAATCCGTCGGAGATGTGGCGGTGCGGTTAGGGATCGGCTCGGTCCGCGGCGTCGGCACCGATCTAGCACAAGAGATCGAAGCTTTCCGGCCGTACGAGTCGCTGGAGGATCTGGTGCGCCGCGTGCCATCGTTGCAATTGCAACAACTCGAGGCGATGGCCACAGCGGGGATGTTCGAGGCGTGCTTCGGGCTCGAACGCCGCGAAGCGTTGTGGGCGGTCGGTGCTGCCGTGCAATCGCGGTCGGATCGTTTGCAGGGCATCATCACCGGCGAACGGTCGCCGCGTCTGCCCGGCATGGATCGGATGGAAACGGTCGTCGCCGATCTGTGGGCCACGGGAGTCGCGCCCAGCGGCCATCCCACCCAATTCCTGCGCGATGAATTGCGTCAGCGTGGCGTGGTGACGGCGAAAGGTCTGTGGGATTGCCAGCCGAAGAGCAAGGTGTTGGTCGCCGGGATCGTCACCCATCGTCAGCGGCCGATGACGGCTCAAGGTGTCACATTCATGAACCTCGAAGACGAAACCGGGCTCATCAACGTTGTCGTGTCGAAGGGGTGCTGGGCCCGCTATCGCACCATTGCCCGCAGCGCGCCGGCCCTGTTGATCCGTGGCCGTCTCGAGCGCGCCGAAGGCGTGATCAACATCGTCGCCGACGAATTGACACTGCTGCCGGTGCCGGCATCGACAGCCAGTCGCGACTTCCGCTGACGTGTCCCGGGGTTTCCATGGCGTGCTCGTCTACAGTCGGTACGAGGCCTTCCGTGGGTTCCCGCAGCCGAGCGTCTACAGTCGGTACGAGGGAGGTCACGATGGAATATGCGTTGCAGAACGCCGCGCCGCAGCCGACATTGCAGCACCTCGCCCGCGACCTCGACGGCAAGCGAATCAAGGTCATCACCTTCAGCGGTGTGGTCACCGTCGCCCCTGCCCTGCAACGCGGCATCGTCGTGCGCACCACGGCCGACCAGCCTGGTGCGCCGATCGGCTTCTACGTGCCGGAGGCGTTCGGCATCACATTGGACAGGGCCATCGCGGTCGTGGAGGCCACGCTGACCCAGGTTGTTGTCGATGGCCGCACCCAAATGGCTACGGCGTACGGGCTCAGCGATATCACGGTGCGTCTCGTCGAATCCGAGCAGACCCCCGGCATCGGTTGGCCGTACGTCAGCTTCACGTGCCACTCCAACGATCTGGCCCTCGGCGTGCACTATCGCGTCACCGTGCAACACCCGCTGCAACCGGCACCCGCTGCACAACCTGTACAACCGGCCGCTGTCGCCAGCG
>JAENVT010000475.1 GCA_016650435.1 Ilumatobacteraceae bacterium | reverse complement strand
GACATAGGTGCCGCCGACCGTCAACATTCGTGGGTCTTCGACGCGTTGCACGCGGTTGCCGAGAATGCTCCCCACGGCTACCGAGGCCCGTCAACCACACTGGTCATATCGGCGGAACATAGCTGCTACAGCGCTGGACGTTAGTATCCGTCGTCCCGACAGGTGGAACCAGAATTGACCGGCGATTTCGTTTATCGTGCGCCCGTGCGCACGAAGGTGGCGATCGTCGGGGGCGGGCCTGCGGGAATGCTGCTCTCGCATCTGCTATGGCGTGCAGAGATCGACAACGTGGTGATCGAACAGCGATCCCGTGAATACGTCGAGGCCAGGGTCCGCGCCGGCGTGATCGAGCAAGGCACCAGCGACCTGCTGCGTTCATTGGGTCTTGGTTCGCGGATGGATCGTGAAGGGTTCGTTCACGAAGGGGTCACGATCTCCAACAACCGCTCTCCGTTCCGGGTCGACTTCAACGCCCTGGTCGGTCGTGTGGTGATGGTCTACGGACAGACCGAGATCCAGAAGGATCTCTACGACTCGGGTGTTGGCGCTGGTTGGCCGATCGTGTTCGAGGCCGAGGGTGTGCGACTCCACGCGCTCACCGACGGGCAGCCTTCTGTGAGCTACAACGTCGGTGGCAAGGCGTCAACGATCGAGGCCGACTACATCGCCGGCTGCGACGGGTTCCACGGAGTCAGCCGGCACGCGATCCCGTCGGACGTGCGCCGGGAATACGAGCGCCTCTATCCATTCGGCTGGATGGGTGTACTGGCGGAGACACCGCCGGTCAGCCATGAATTGATCTATGCCCGGCACCCTCGCGGGTTCGCGTTGTGCTCCATGCGCAACCCGATGCTGTCGCGCTACTACATCCAATGCACAGCCGACACCGACGCAGCGTCGTGGAGCGACGAACAGTTTTGGGACGAGCTGCGCCGTCGGATTCCGGATGAAGCCGCCGCGTCGATGGTCATAGGGCCGTCGATCGAGAAGTCGGTCACGCCGCTGCGCAGCTACGTCGCCGAGCCGATGCAGTGGGGCAACCTGTTCTTGGCAGGCGATGCTGCGCACATCGTGCCGCCGACCGGTGCTAAGGGATTGAACCTCGCCTTCTCCGACGTCAGCTACCTCGCCGACGCGCTTGCGCAGCGATACTCGGATGGCTCGAAGACCGCGCTCGATGGCTACGGCGCACGAGCGCTGCGCCGGGTGTGGAAGGCGGTGCGATTCTCGTGGTGGATGACAACCATGCTGCACACGTTCCACGACGCCGGCGAGTTCGAACATCGCATGCAAGAGACCGAGTTGGACTATCTCGCTGGATCGGTTGCCGCCCAAACGGCGATGGCAGAGAACTACACCGGCCTGCCGTTGTGAGCGCGGGTGCTCACGTGTCGGCCGCCGCGGCCGGCCTCATGTCTTCAGTTGCCGCTTGTCGGTCCCCTGCTGCAAGGCCGAGCGTCAGTCCGATCACCAGTCCGATGAGCGGCAAGATCGTGACGACCACGCTGTTGACCGGCAACACGCCGAAAAGTACGAGATCCAGCGCCACGAACAGCATGAACAACATGCCGACGACCGCCGCTGCAATGCTTCGTCCAACCCTCATGACCGGACCCCCCTGAACATTGGCCGGAGCAGCATCACAACTCCGGCGCCGGCGATAACCGTGCCGGCGAGACTGACGTAGACGAGCGGCGAGTCGAACGGGCCGCCTTTGATCTGGAGGTTCACATAGCCACTGCATGAACCGTTCTCGTCGGTGTGCGACCCGACAACTCTGAACTCGACGCCAGCCGGAACGAGCGACGGCAAGTCGTAGTCTCGCGCTCCGGCATTTTCAGTCGTTTGGCTGTCGCCATCCCACGAGTCGACCTGGATCTCGCCGAACGGCGGCGGCAGGTCAACGCCAATCGTCCCGGAATACGCGCCCGGCGGTGCGGTCACCGACCCTTGCCAGTCGACGGTGTCGCTGCGCCGGATCGTCACAAGATCATCGCCGACGGTTTCCGCGTCGACCGCGAAACCG
>JAENVT010000474.1 GCA_016650435.1 Ilumatobacteraceae bacterium | reverse complement strand
TTCGACTGCTGCGCGGGAGGCATCGGACGACAGTGCGAACGTGAATACCGTGCCAGGCAGCACGACGGTTGGCACATTAAGCAACGGGAGTATCAGCTGGCGGGTATCGAGATCGCTCATACGTTCTGAGGGTAACAACACAAAAGTTGAGTTGCTACCGCTCAGGATTATTGCGCGATCGTGATTGCTCGCTCCAGGGCTTCACCCCACGAAGCTCGTTCGCCGATCAGCTTTCGCAGCCGCATCACCGGTTTGGGCATGTTGACGCCCAACACTCCTCGCAACCGACCGCCGTGGCCGTACATCGCCAGGAAACTGCCGTCGAGATCGCCGGCAACGACGCGCACCTCGTCCTCGCCGTGTGCCCGTCCGACGTATTGGATTCGGCTGTCGAACTGGTCACTCCAGAAGAACGGCACCGGCGCGTACGGCGTGGGTGCTTCACCGGCCAACTCGGCGAGCAGGTTCTTTGCCGCTGCGGAACCCTGCTCAGCAGCGTTCGACCAGTGCTCGACGCGCATCTCCTCGCCGGCCTCGCCGAACAGGTTGTTGACCCACCGGGCACAATCTCCCGCGGCGTAGATCCCCGGAGCGGCGCGGAGGGAGTCGGTGCAGACAATGCCGTCGCGGATCTCCAGACCGCTGCCCTCGGCCCATTCCGTTGCCGGCGACACGCCGATCCCAACGACAACGACGTCGGCGCAGACGAGCTCGCCGTCGCCCAGACGAACACCGGTCGTCCGCCCATCGGCGCCCTCGATTCCGGCGACTTGCACGCCGCAGCGCACGTGCACGCCGTGGCGGGCGTGCACCCTGGCCACGACTTCGCCCATCTCCGCTCCGAGGCCGCGCATCAGCGGAGCCGGTGCCCCCTCGAGCACGGTTACTTCACATCCGCTATGCGCCGCGGTCGCCGCAACCTCGAGACCGATGAAACCAGCGCCGATCACGACGACACGCGGCCGATTCCCCAGCCGGCGACGCAAGGACAGCGAGTCGTCGAGCGTTCGCAACATCGTCACGCCGTCGAAGTCTGGCTGGTTCGGCAATGGCCGCGGCGCGCTTCCAGTGGCGACGATCACGCCATCAGCGGCAAGCGTTTCACCCGACGCCAGCGTCACAGTCCGATTCGGTGCGTCGAGCGCGACGGCGACGACGCCGAGACGTAGATCGAGACCGAGGCGGGTGAGCTCATCGGGCTTTCGCAACTGGATGCGCTCCGGTTCCCAGTCACCCTTCAACAACGCCTTGCTCAGCGGCGGTCGATCGTAGGGCTGATGTGTCTCGGCACCCACCAAGGTGATCGTGCCGACATAGTCGGCGGCGCGTAGCGACTCGCATGCCCACAACCCGGCCAGCGATGCGCCGACCACGACGATGCGATCCATGACGATGAGCTTCGCGCATCGTCCTACGATCGCCGCGATGAGCGAAACGATCACCCTCGAAGGCTGGCGTGGCCCATGGCCCGACGACGACAAGGACGCCAACTTGAAGGCCGATATCGCCTTGTACTCACACGTCGACCCGCTGCGCACCGTGCGCGGGCTGTCGGATTCGATCAACGTTCCGGTCGGCGCAATCGTGCACTACGTCCTGGCCCGGTGGGCGAGCGAAGGCGCCTCGGGCCTTCTGGAACTGGGCCCGACGATGTCGCGACGGCTACTCGCGGTGTGCACCGACGCCGAAACAGACGGGACCGACACGGCCCGCTTGGCTGCCTACGACCGGTTGCGGCAGATGATCTCGTGGCTCAACTATCCCCTCGAGCACCCCGAGGTCTACGACACCTAGCCGGTGCAGTCGGTGCAGTGCACGTCGAGATCGGGCTGGCGACGGATGAGGTCGCTAACCCAGTCGACCAATGGCACACCTTCGACCGTCTCTGTGTAGAAGTTAGGTTTGCTGAGCACGGTGTGCGAACCGCCTGGCGAGATGTAGCTGCGCAGATCGACACCACCCTGCTCGATCTGTGTCTCGTTCTTGTCGATCAGCGATACCAGGTCGCCGGTGGGGATACCAACAGCCCCGAGGAATGATTGCTGCACCCGGTCGAATGCATAGTCGTGTCGGCCGAAGATGATCTCGGTGTCGTGCTTGTGGGCCTGCACGAACAGTCCGGGCAGGCTCCATGTCGCCGCCGTCAGGCCGGCATTTTCTGGCCACGGCGGGATGGCGCTCTCGGTGCCCCACAATGCGCCGATGGCGGCATTCAACGGTGGGATGTCGGGATACGCACCGGACCCGTCGGCGAGGACGGTGACGGCGGCATTCGGCAACAGGTCGTGCGCCAGACCAGCATAAAGCGGCGTCGGAATGGAGCCGGCACTCTCCCCCGTGACGACGAGCTGGGTCGTGTCGGGAAACTGTGTTGCCAGATCTTTCAACGCCGTGGAAGCGTCGATCGAGCCCTTGTGTTGCACGATGAGCTGCGGACCGTACTCGTGCGTTGCGTTGCCGAGGTGCACATCTCCCGTGCAATACGGCGCGAAGACAAAGGAGTAGTCGGCCAAAGGATTGCGCTTGTCGCTGAAGTCGAAAACCCCACTCGTAAAGGTGTTCGGATCATCGTTCGGCCCGACGTTGGTCTTGTAAATTCCGCTGTCGAACGCGCAGGTTTTCACATCGAAACACGCGCCGCCTCCTTGCAGGAAGAAGACAACCTTGTGGGGATCGGCTTTGTGAATCCAGTAGTTGTACAGGCTTCCGTCCGCGCACATGCATTCACTCGGCGCGGAGATCTTCTCCCATCCCGCAATCGGCGCGGGCTCGGCGGTTGTTGTCGGGCTGGTTGTCGCCGGAGTCGTTGGGGCAGCCTCGGTCGTCGCCGGTTCCGTCGGCGCGGCGATGACGGCCTCGGTGCCAGGCGATGTCGGCGGTGTCGATGACGATGTCGACGAATTGTCGGAGCACGCCGCGAATACGCCGAGCAAAACAACTGCTATAGCGGCGACGCGCTTCACGTACCGATGACGGTATCGAGCGAGGCCTTCAACGTCATCACGACTTGATCGAGCTCGTCGTCGGTGATGACGAACGGCGGCGAGATCATCACGGCGCTTGGCACGGGCCCGGACCCGGCTGGATAGATCCACACGTCGCGCCGCATGGCCTCGGCGACGACCTTCTGCTGCGGGATGTTGAGTTCGATGCCGTAGAACATGCCACGGCCGCGCACCTCGACGACCGCGGGATGATCATCGAGTTCGGCGTGGAGCCGATCGCCGAGAACCGCGCCCATCTTGGCGGCGCGTTCGACAAGGCCCTCGCGCTCCATGATGTCGAGCACTGCAACGCTGGCTGCACAGGCCGCGTCGTTGCCGGTGAAGGTGAAGTACATGAACCCGGCGTTGGTCAGCGCTTCGGCGACCTCGGTGCGAGCCGCGACTGCGCCCATCGGCACATAGCCACCGCCCAATCCCTTGCCACCGACGATCACGTCAGGCTCGAACGGAAAGTGCTGGAAGCCGAAGTTCAAACCGGTGCGCCCGTACCCGCACATCACTTCGTCGGTGATCAACAAGATGTCGTAGCGATGACAGATGTCGGTGACGACCCG
>JAENVT010000473.1 GCA_016650435.1 Ilumatobacteraceae bacterium | reverse complement strand
GGCAAGGTTGCCTGGGACGCGATGGCCGAACGCGATCGCCGAAAGGCACCCGTCGCCATCGTGCGGATCGAGCAGCTGTACCCGTTCCCATCCGAGCGTCTGCTGGAAGTGCTCACTCGCTATGGCAACACCCGCGATCTGGTGTGGCTGCAGGAAGAGCCCGAGAACATGGGCCCGTGGAACTTCGTCGAGGCGCGCACCTGGCGCATCAAAGAACGCGGCTACGACCTGCGTCATGTCTCACGTGTCGAAAGCGGCAGCCCTGCCACCGGCACCAAGGCAATCCACGACCAAGAACTCGCCGAGCTGATGGAAGAAACCTTTCACGGTCTCTAGCGGCACGAGCAGTTCGCCACGCAGCGGTCGGGCTTCTGTGAGAGCGGATAAACGATCCGCGCCTTTGATCGCCCACGCGAACCCTTCGCTCGGCCGCTGTGGATCACCGAAGTGTTGTTCCACCGCACCATGCACGTGCGCAGCGACAACACTTCGCGCCAGCGAGAACCTCTACTGATGGATGTGGTGCAGGGTCGTAAATCGCGAGCGGAATGCGGTGGTCTTGGGCGCGACTGATCGAGCATCACCGCGCAGCCCTTCGACGATGAGGCAGGCGAGTTCTGGCATGTCGCCGGCTGTCATGCCCCATCGCACGACCTCGGGCGTACCCAGTCGCAACCCCGACCACTCGTCTCCGCTGGGCAAGCCGATTGCGCACGCCAAGATGTTGGCCTCGCGCAGCTTGAGGGCAGCCTGATGTCCGCCACCCCATTGCGTGGCATCGACAGCGAACTGATGCGATGTGGTGTAGCCCTGCTCCGTCGCAAACACGGGCATGTCCAACACGGCAAGCGCATCGGCGAGCGCCGCGGCAGTTGTCGTCATCGCAACCGCATACTCGTGGCCACCCTCGAGCCAGTCGAGCAGTGTGATCGCCAGCGACGCCGATTTGCCGGCGTCGAAGTTTGCGGTCAGGCCGGGATAGGCGATGGCGTCGATCCGCTCGGCGAGGTCGGCCCGGTTGGTCAACAACAGCCCGCCCGCTGGACCCCCGAGGCTCTTGTATGTGCTCATCGTCATGATGTCTGCACCCAGATCGAGGGGGTTCGGCCAGACACGACCGGCGAACATTCCGCAGGCGTGGGCCGCGTCGAACAGAACTGCCGCGCCCACGGTGTCGGCGATGGTGCGTACGTCCGCGACGGGGTGCGGCAACAGGTTGAGACTCGCACCCATCGTGATCAATTTCGGTCGCACTCGTTCGGTGAGTTCGGCGAGCCCGTCGAGATCGATGGTGAACCGCCGAGCATCGATCGGGCATTCATGGATGTCGAGCCCATACAGCCCAGCGGCGCCGTCCGGCCGATGGGTGATGTGACCGCCGACCGTTGCCGGGGGAACGATGATCGAGTCGCCCGGTTGGCAGGTGGCCATGAATGCATAGAGGTTGGCGAGGGCACCGGAACCGACGCGGATCTCGGCGAACCGGGCGTCGAACACACGACATGCAAGATCCGCGGCGATCACCTCGATCTCTTCGATCGCCTCGAGCCCCATCTCGTACTTGGCGCCCGCGTAGCCGAGTGATGGTCGCGAACCGAGTCCTGCCGACAGCGCCGCCTCGGCCCGAGGATTCATCACGTTCGTGGCCGGATTGAGATTGATGCACTCCACCTCATGGATCTGGCGGTTGCGTTCGATCAATGTCTCGATCAGGGTCGCTGTGTCTCCACCATCCAGCCGCGCAATGGCGTCGCGAATCGCCGACTCGCGCTGTTGCGATCCGGCGGGAAGCCAGTCCCGGTTGGAGGAGGTCGAAGCCGCGGCGTCAGCCTGAATCGTCATCACCAGATCGTTGCACGACTGCGCCGTTGCTCGGAAGTGCGAGTTCGCTCATCGCTCCACCCCTTCGAACATCTGGCCGATGCGCATCGCATTGCCGAACGGGTCGCGTATGCCGAAGTCAATGCCGTATGGCTTCTCGGACGGCTCGTCGGTGATGTCGACGCCGCGCTGCTTCAACGTCTTGAACGTCGCGTGGGCGTCGTCGGTCGTCAGGCACAGCCAGCCGCCCATCGCACCCTTGGTGACCAGGTCGCGAACCTGTGCCGCGGTGGCTTCGTCCATCGCAGGTGGGCCCGGGCGTTCGAGCAGGATCTCGCGGGCGGGGTCGCCGGGAACCCGCACCGTGAGCCAGCGCATGAACCCGAGATCGATGTCCGAGGCGACTTCGAGGCCCAGCACATTGACGTAGAAGTTGAGGGCTTCGTCTTGGTCGAGAACGAAGATTTGGGAGCGTGTGATTGCGTTGTACATGTTGTTGATGGTACGTAACCCCCGATCAGGGTGCTTCTCCGAAACTGCTCGGTCTGATCCAAGCTTTCACGAAGCAGCTCGGAACATTGTCGAGTTGACCGCGGGTGCGATAGCGGGTTGGTGTTTCGCCGACGATCTCGGTGAACGTCCGGCTGAACGTTCCGAGACTCGAGAATCCGACGACCATGCAGATGTCGGTGATTGGATCGGTCGTCGTCCGCAACAGATACATCGCCCGTTCGACCCGTCGACGTTGTAGATACCGGTGCGGTGTCTCGCCGAACGTGGCTCTGAACGTCCGAATGAAATGTGCCTGCGACACACACGCAATCCCGGCGAGCGCGGCGATATCGAGTTCGTCGCGATAACCACGGTCCATCGCATCGCGAGCGCGCAACATCAACCGATTCGTCAACTCGCGATCTGTCGTCATCGAACAGTCACGCCCAACCGAGCGCCGCGCTGAGATCGGCGATGGCCTGATCCTCGCTCGCTACTTTGATCGTGGCCATTCCCATCGCGGCTGCCGGCTTCAGGTTGATGCCGAGGTCATCGAGAAAGACGCACTCTTCGGGGAGCACGCCCAACATCTCGCACGCAATCTCGTAGAAACGCGGCTCAGGTTTGCGCACCCCGATCTTGCTGCTCTCGACGATGACATCGAACCTAGCCATGATGCCGGCGATCTGTACCGAGCGAGCGTTTTCAGCGACGTCGAGGCCGTCGCCACCGACGATGTTGTTGGTGAGGCAGGCCACACGAAAGCCTGCAGCCTTCACTCGGTCCAACATCGCAACCATCCCGGGCCGCACGTCGCCTGCGAGCAGGAACAGAACGTCGGCACCTGAAACCCTGTGGCCAAGCGTGCCAGATTCGGCCGCGAACAGATCGTCGAATTGCTGTGGTGTGACCTCGCTACGTTCCATCAACGCCCAGGCGTTGGTGTGCGGATCGGTCGAGTTGACACTGCGGATGAAGTCGAGCGGCAGGTTGTGCTCGCTCTCGTATCGTCGAAACGCCTCGAACGGACTCGTCAAGATCACACCGCCGAAGTCCCACAGCACCGCCTTGATCATGGCGAGCATCGTAGGCAAGCCACCCTTCTGGGTGATTGACTGACTGCGATATGCCACGTTACGTCGTCGTCGACGGCTCGAACCTCGCCACAGAGGGCCGGGCCATGCCAAGTCTCAAACAACTCAACGAAGCGGTCATGGCGTACATATCGGAGAACCCCGATGCCCTGATCACTGTTGTCGTCGATGCAACCTTTGGCCATCGCATCGACTCCACAGAGGTCGCTGAATTCGACGCCGCAGTCAGCAACAACGAGATCGTCGCGCCGCCCGCAGGCGCCATTGGTCGAGGCGACGCGTTTGTTCTGAGCATCGCCAACAAGGTGAACGCGACCATCTTGTCGAACGACAGCTACCAGGAGTTCCATGGCACTCACACCTGGTTGTTCGACGAAGGCCGTCTGGTTGGCGGCAAACCCGTGCCGCACATTGGTTGGGTCTTCGTGAACCGTCTGCCGGTGCGCGGCCCGACAAGCCGCAAGTCCGTCAGCGAGGCCAAGCGCGGCCGTACTTCCAAGGTGAAGGCGGCCAGCCCCGAAGCCAGCAAGCCAATGCCGATCCCGGCAGCGCCGCCTCCTGGTGCAACCCTGCAGAAGTCCAGGGGACGCGACTCAGCCAAGTCGACAGCATCGGCAAGCAAGCCGCATGACGCCCACAAGGTTGTCGAGCCTGCCAAGAAGACCGATGATCAGCGCGCCGAGCCGACTCCTCGAAGCACGGGCACCAACGACTTGCTGGCGTTCCTGACGTTCGTCGAGCACCACAAGCCGGGCAGCAGCGTGAATGCAATCGTCGAGAACTATTCGTCGCACGGCGCCTACGTGCGCATCGGCGAGGTGAAGGGCTACGTCCCGCTGAGTCTGATGTCGGACCCACCGCCGCGCAGCGCGCGCGAGTTCATGAAGATCGGCGAGTCGATCACCCTGGTTGTCGAGAGCTTTGCGCCGGCGCGTCGCAGCATCGATTTGGCGATACCGACGATGACCACGGTCAAGCAAGCGCCGGTAGAACTGCCGGTCGAGGTCAGGCCGAAGCGCGGGGCGAAGAAGGCAGCCGCGAAGGCGACCAGCAAGTCGGCGGCACCCAAGTCCAAGGGGCCGGCCGAGCCGATCGAGATCGCCGAAACCGGGGTGGCGTCAACGCCCTCGCCTGCTGCGCGGAAGCGAGGCTCGAAGAAGATCGTCCCGGCCTCCGTCGCAGATGTCGCTGCGAAAGTCGAGCCGAGGCCGCGGGCCAAGAAAGCAGCGGCGCGGACCGAGCCGGTGACAGTTGTCGAGACCGCGGCCCGGCCGGCCAGGAAGCGCGGCGCCAAGAAGGTGGCCCCAACCGCGGTGCCCGCAGAGGTCTCGATCGTGCCCGATGCAGTCGTCAGGCCGACTCGACGGCGCGCAAAGTCGGCCTAGTTCGCTACGGTCGCAGCTGTGCGGATCGCCACGTGGAACATCAACTCGTTGAAGGCCAGGATCGAACGTGTCGAGCAATGGCTCGCCGACATGCAGCCCGACGTGCTGTGCGTGCAGGAGACCAAGCTCAGTGACGAGGCGTTCCCAGCGTTGACGTTCATGGGCATGGGCTACGAGGCCGCCCACCACGGTCAAGGCCAGTGGAACGGTGTCGCGATCCTGTCGAAGGTCGGGCTCGAGGACGTCACGATGAACTTCGCTGATGGCGAACCCGACCCCGATGCGCGGATCATCACAGCGTTGTGCGGTGGCATCCGGATGTCCAGCGTCTACGTCCCAAACGGGCGCTCACTCGAGGATGATCACTACCAATACAAGCTGCGGTGGTTAGCCCAACTGCGCGCCCATGTCTCCGCGCTCAGCTCACCAAATGATCCCGTGATCGTCGCCGGCGACTTCAACATCGCCCCAGCCGACCTTGATGTATACGACCCAGCAAAATTCGTCGGGGCGACACACACGAGCCCGGCGGAGCGCGCGCTGCTGACCGAACTGCAGGATTGGGGCATGGTCGATCTGTTTCGGCAGCACCACTCCGACGGCAAGTTGTACAGCTGGTGGGACTATCGAGCCGGCGACTTTCACCAAGGTCGCGGCCTGCGGATCGATCTCATCCTCGGAACGAAGTCGGTGGCCGAACGCTGCACATGGAGCGTCATCGACAGAAATGCGCGCAAGGGGCAGATGCCGTCCGATCACGCACCGGTCATCGTCGAACTCGACTGAGGGGCGCCCGGTAGCGGCCGCAACTTCGCCGCGGCGAGCGCGGTGAGGCCCAATCGTTGTGCCAGTTCGTCGGTACTGGCTGGCGGCCGATCCAACAGGCTGCGCAATACGTTGTCACTGCAAATCGTGTGCTCGTCGACGCTGGCGCCACGAGCGACCTGACTTCGCCACGCTTTCAATTCGGCCAACGGATCGATGGGGCGCACGTGCGCTAGTCGCGCCGGCGGTGCGACGGGCGTGTCATCGGCGATCGTTGCTTCTACAGCCTGCAGCCATGGGCTTGGACGCGTCGCCGACCCGCGCCGTGACTCGGAACGCGTGATCAGCAATTGATCGACAGCTCGGGTGATAGCGACGTATAGCAGGCGTGCTTCTTCCGCTAGCTGGGCCGGCGAGAGTGCCGAGCTGTGGGGGATCAGGCCATCCTCCGCCCCGGCAACGACCACAATGGGCCACTCCCGCCCCTTTGCGCCATGGAACGTGAGCAGCGAGACAGCGCCATCGTCGGTCTCGATGTCGAGATCGTCGAACGGTGCCCGGGCGTCGACCCAGCTGCGAAATCCTCCCGGTTCCTGTGAGGTCAGAAAGCGGTCGGCCTCCTCGGCCACGCGCCGCCGAATCGGGTCGTGATATGTGAACTGTTCGTCGGCCCACAGCGCTAACGCTTCGCGGCTCGTCGTGCGGTAGGCGGCGCTGAGCGCCTTCTCGAGCGGCGACCGGCCAGCGGCGCGCTGTGTAGCAATGTCAGCGTCGTTCAATGCGCTCTCGATCGGCACCAGTTGGTCGTTGGTCCTGGCCAGCACGGCGATACCCGCGGGGTTGTGTTGATGCAATGCGGTGCGAACGAACGCGGTGATTGCCGCCGCCTCGGCATCCGTCGTTGGGTAGCACTCGATGCGCAGGGGAGTTCCGTCCGGACGGTTGCTGGCAGTGTCGTCGGCTTGACCGCTCGCGCTGAGCGCTGCGGCGCCTGCGCTGACCACTTGCGGTGAGCAGCGGTAGTTGGTGGTCAACGCAATCACCGTGACACCCGGATAGAACCGTTCGACTTCGGTCATCGTGGTGTGGTCAGAGCCGTTCCATCCGTAGATCGCTTGTCGCGGGTCGCCGACCAGGCAGATGTCGGGGCGATCACCACGCCACGCTTCTAGCAGGGCGTGCTGCAGGGGGTTGAGGTCCTGTGCCTCGTCGACAAAGAAGTGTCGAAAACGCCAATGCACCAATGACCGGAAGGCGGTATCGGTCTCGACGGCGCGGAGATTGAGATCGAGCAGGTCGTCGAAGTCGACGACTCCGCGGCGTTTCTTCAGCCGCTCGTATGCCGCAGCGACGTCGGCGAATCTTCCCGTCGGCGTCGCACCTCGCCTTCGTGCCGCACGCGTCTGCCGGTCGTAGTCAGCGGGCTCGATGCGCCTCGCGCGTGCCCAATCGATGTCGGTCAACACCGGATATGCGTCGAGCTCGAGCCGCAACTCCTTCAGGCATTCTGTGACGAGCCGGACGCGATCCGGTGCGAGCGACGGCATCGACTCGTTATGAGTCAGCGCCCGATCGCGAAGCAGGCGCAAGGAGATGCTGTGAAAGGTGCCGGCCTCGATCGATTCGTTGATGTCGAGGCGGCGCAGTCGACGACGCAGTTCGCCGGCCGCATCGCGGGTGAACGTCAGCGCGACCACGTGTCGGGGTTCGGCCTGTCCGGTTTCGATTCTGTGAGCGATTCGCCGGGTCAGAACCATTGTCTTGCCAGAACCTGCAGACGCCACGATCGCCAGTGGGGCAGCATCGCTCTCGACGGCGCGTCGCTGGTCGGCATCGAGCCCTACCAGCAGACGATCGGCGTTCATGGCGACACGATACGGCCCGGTCAACGCG
>JAENVT010000472.1 GCA_016650435.1 Ilumatobacteraceae bacterium | reverse complement strand
GTTCCGCGAGCTTCGCGAGCGGGTGGATGCCGACAACTTCCGTCTGTTCTTCGACATGCAGAACTATCTGCTCAACCGCGGGCTTGATCAGCTGCATGTGCTCGACGAGCTCTACGACGATGTCGTGCAAGTGCATGCCAAGGACGGTGTCGACGGCCGGTTGTCGAGCGCCATCGTCGGCATCGGCGATGCCGGCGTCGCCGAACAGATCCAGCTGCTCGTCGATAAGGGCTACGCCGGCTGGATCACGCTCGAGAACTTCTATGACACATCGCCGATCGCCGGAGGCAACGGCGATCCTGTGGCCGACCTGGCAATCGACGCTGCTGCGCTCCGCCAACTGGTCGATGAAGCCGCGGCTCGAAGTGCAGGAGGCAGCCCGTGACCGCCAACCCAACCTCGGTTGGCATCGGCATCATCGGCCTCGGACGTCTCGGACAGGTGCGTGCCAGAGCTCTCGCCAACCGGGTCGGCGGCGCTCGGCTCGTCGCCGTCACCGACATCGACGGCGGGCTCGCCGAGGCCACCGCGGCTCGGCTCGATTGCGTGGCGGTTAGTTCGGCGGCCGAACTCGTGACCCGAGACGACATCGACGGGGTGGTCGTCGCCACGCCCACGTGGATCCACGTCGAACCAGTTGAGCTCGTTGCTGCTGCGGGCAAGGCGCTCTTTTGCGAGAAGCCGTTGGCCAGCACGCTCGCCGACCATCTCCACCTGGTTCAGGTCATCGATCAATCAGGTGTGGCATGCATGCTCGGCTTCAACCGCCGATGCGATCCTGACTTCCTCGATGCCCAGCGACTCGTTACCGAGGGTGCAATCGGCACGCCCACCTATCTCCACGGCCGGATGCGCGATCCGTTCCCTCCTCCGCCATGGGCACGCGATCCAGCTGTAGGCGGCGGATTGTTCATCGACATGTTGATTCACGATTTCGACTCGGCGCGCATGTTGCTGGGACAGGAAGTGACGAGGGTGTTCGCCCAGTCCGTCAACCTCGTCGTGGATGCCGGCGACATCGTCGGCTTCGCCGACAACGCCACTGTTGCCCTCGAGTTCGAGAGCGGTGCACTCGGGCAACTCCACTCCTCGATGCACGCTGCCTACGGATACGACGTGCGCACCGAGGTGTTCGGCGAGCGTGGCACGATCGAGATCGGCGGCCTCCGGCGCCACAACGTCATGCTGGCCACACAAGGCAAGGGACTCACGTATCCCGACACATTCCTGCCCGAGGGCGAAATCCCGCATGCGATGTTCAGGTTCGGCGCGGCGTACGAGGCGGAGATGGCGGTGTTCGCACAGGTGATCAGCGGGACACGTTCCGCGCCGGCCAATCACCACGACGCCCTTGCCGCGTTCCGCATTGCATCCGCTGCGAAGGAATCGCAGCATCGTCGCCAACCCGTCGACGTCGCCGAGATCGGCGTCGATTGACCGAGGTATCGAGCCGAGTTATCGGTGCTCGTCCAACGTGCGACGCGGGATGACGACCACCGTTCCGTCTGGCTCTTGGTGGACTGTGACCGAGGCGCCGTAGAACTCGCTGAGCGTTTCGGCGCGCAACACGTGGGCCGCGTCGCCCATTGCCACGAGGTGGCCTTCGTGCAACAGCGCCAACCGGTCGGCATAGAGGCCTGCGAGAGTCAGGTCGTGCATCGCCGATACAACGGTCAGACCGTGTTCACGCCGCAACCGGTCGACCAACTCGAGAGCCTGCTGTTGATGGCCGATGTCGAGGGCGCTCGTTGGCTCATCGAGAAGCAGCACCGGGGCCTCCTGTGCGAGGGCTCGGGCAATCACCAATCGTTGCCGCTCACCTCCGCTGAGGGTTCCGAGGTGGCGAGCCGCGAAGGCGACGAGGTCGAGGCGCTCCAGCACGTTGTGGACCATCGTCCTGTCGCCGCGCGACTCGTGACCGAAGTAGCTGACGTACGGGCTACGACCCAGGAGAACGTACTCAAACGTCGTCATATCGTCGGGCATGAGCGGCGACTGCGGAACGTAGGCGACGAGCGTGGCGCGCCGTCGCGCCGACCGGATCGCCATCGATGTGCCGTCGATCGCGACGACGCCGTCGTGCTCGACCAGCCCCGCTATCGCCCGCAGCAGGCTCGACTTGCCGGCCCCGTTCGGTCCGATGAGACAGAGCCATTCGCCAGAGTGGACTTCGCATGTGAACGGAGCTAGCGCGACGCGCCGGTCGTAGGTGACGGATACCGCGTCCAGCTGCAGCGAGCTCATGCCGTCGTCTTGCGGCTGCGAAGCAGGATGATGAAGAACGGTG
>JAENVT010000471.1 GCA_016650435.1 Ilumatobacteraceae bacterium | reverse complement strand
TCTCGTCGGTGCTGCCCGAGCCGTTGTCGAGCGCCAGCCGACTGAACGAGTCCTTCTGCTCGGCCTCGGAATAGGCCGCGGCATTGGAGAACAGCGGGCTCAGCTCGAGCGCGCTGCCGGTGACGTACTTGTCGACGGCGATGTCGCCGAGCGTGCCAGCAAGTTCACCCAGGCGGGCTTGTTGCTGGGCGATTCGAGCCTGCGAGTCGGCGATGTCTTGATCGAGCACAGCCTTGCGGTCTTGCGCCGCGCCGTAGTCCTCGTCGAGTTGGCCGATGCGGTTTTCGAGGTCGTCGAGTTGTCCGGCGATCTGGTCGACCTTCTGCTTTTGGCTGTCGACACCGCCGGCGCTGACGATTGTTGCGAAGGAGAGCAAGCTGCCGACCGCGATAGCGGCCGCGACAGATCGATGAACTAGGAAACCCCTGGACCGCATGCGGGGCGAAGCCTACCAATTATTACGAACCTATGTCGAAACCGCCGCAGGTCGATCTCGACTATTCCCACTCGATCGTTCCCGGCGGCTTCGAGGTGATGTCGTAGGCAACCCGATTGACTCCGCTGACCTCGTTGATGATGCGATTCGACATCGTCTCCAGCAAGTCGTACGGCAACCGAGCCCAGTCGGCCGTCATTGCATCGTCGCTGGTCACAGCTCTGATGATGATCGGGTGGCCGTAGGTGCGCTCGTCGCCCATCACGCCCACCGAGCGGATGTCGGCAAGCACCGCGAACGCCTGCCACAACTCGCGCTCGAGACCGGCGCGGTGGGTCTCTTCACGAACGATCGCGTCGGCGTGTTGCAGAATCGCGACACGATCGGGCGTGACCTCACCGATGATTCGCACGCCAAGACCCGGGCCCGGGAATGGCTGGCGCCAGACGATCTCGTCGGGGAGGCCGAGTTCATGACCAAGTCGGCGAACCTCATCCTTGAACAGCGAACGCAACGGCTCGACCAATTTCAAGGTCATGTCGTCGGGCAGACCGCCGACGTTGTGATGGCTTTTGATCACCGCCGCTGTCCCGTCGCTGCCACCGCTTTCGACGACGTCGGGATACAGCGTTCCCTGCACCAGGTATTCGGCGTCGGTCAGTCCCCCGGTGTTCTCCTCGAAGATCCGCACGAACAATTCACCGATCGTCTTGCGCTTGACTTCCGGGTCGGTGATCCCCGCAAGGCGCTCGAAGAACCGGTTGCCGGCGTCGACGTGGATCAACTCGATGCCCTGGTTGCGATGGAACGTCTCGACGATCTGGTCGCTCTCCCCGCGTCGCATCAAGCCGGTGTCGACGTAGACGCAGGTGAGCTGATGGCCGATGGCCTTGTGCACCAATGCAGCGGCGACCGCCGAATCGACTCCGCCACTCAAGGCACAGATCACCCTGGCGTCGCCAACCTGAGCCTGCACGGCCGCCACTTCCGTATCGATGATCGAGTCCATCGTCCACGTCGCAGCACAGCCTGCGAGGTCATGGAGGAATCGCTGCAGGACGATCATGCCGTGTGGCGAATGCACGACCTCGGGGTGGAACTGCACGCCCCAGATCTTGCGCGAGGCACTTTCCAGCGCGGCCACCGGCGCGTCGGCTGTCGACGCAGTGGCGATGAATCCTTCCGGTGCCCGCGTGACGGCATCGAAGTGGCTCATCCACACGTCGTGTGTCGAGGGCAGGTCGTGCAGCAATTGAGTCGGGCCGTCGGCAATTTCCAGCTTGGCGCGGCCGTACTCACCGCGCATGCCCCGACCGACTTCGCCACCGAGTTGCAGCGCAATCAACTGCGCGCCGTAGCAAATGCCGAAGATGGGGATTCCCAGCTCGTAGATCGCCGGGTCGAGCGATGGCGCCCCGTCGACGTGGACGCTCTTCGGACCACCCGAGAGGATCAGCGCCGCCGGCGGATCAGCGGCGATCTCTGCCGCCGTGATGCGGTGCGGCACGATCTCGCTGTACACATTGAGCTCGCGCACCCGGCGGGCGATCAATTGCGCATACTGCGCGCCGAAGTCGACTACCAACACCGTTTCGTTGCGCTGCACCATTGCGACTCGATGGTACGTGCTGGGCGAACTCGCGCCTCGCATATTCCGGGGTGATGTGTGAAGAAGCAGCGCGAGGTGCGACGATGACCGGGTGCCGACACGGTGGAAGATCATTGCGGTGACACTCGCAGCAGTTGCGGCAATGGCAGCGATGGTGCCGTCGCCGAACGTGTCAGCGACAGCGCCGCCCTCGACGGAAGCACCAATCGTCACCAACGATCTGCTTCCCGCAAACAACGACGTCACCAACTGCGTCGGCACGGTCGAGAGTGCCAACTGCGGCAGCAAGGCCCGCGCCGACGGCCACACCTACCTGGTCTTCCTCGCCCTCACGCTCGGCCTGGCTTTCATCGGCTGGCGCATCAGCCGCGGCGTGAAGGCCAGGGACGCGACGCACGAGCCAGCTCCGTAGGATCGTCCGAGCTCAGAACGGTTCGTCGTCCGGTGAAAGCCGAGCGACGAGCTGGGTGAGATGCGGACCGCAGAACTGCTCGCCCTTCTGCGGGGTGTTGTTGCACGGCTTGCCTTTGTTGGTCGTCGCCCGGCACTTACCGGGCGGCGATGCCTGGCGCGCCAAAGCCACGGCGTCGACACCGGTCTCCGTGGTGGCCTGCGCGAGGAGAGCTGTTGCCGGGTAGCGGCACGCTCCGTGGTGGTATGTCATTTTCTTGTCGACGAGAACGGAGGCGATCGGGTCACCGACGGCGAACCGCTGTCTGCACGTGCCACACGTCCCCGCGTACTTCGCAGGCATCGTCGGCTCCGCCCCGACGCCACCAAAGTCGTCGTCACTGCCTCGTGCTCGGTCGACATTCATCTTCGCCATCGCGTCAAGTCTCGCAGCAAGTGCTCCGACGCCCTCAGGAACCGCTGGGTCGCCCATTGGGCGCGAAACCAGAACCGTCGGTGCCGGAATCGCGCCCGTTGAGCCTCCCCGGGCGCGAAACCAGAACGGCCGGTGCCGGAATCGCGCCCGCCCAACTCTGGCGGTACGGTGGGGCGGTGACTCCTGAGGACTTCAAGCGGCACGGCCACGAGTTGATCGATTGGATCGCCGACTACATCGAGAACATCGAACAGCAGCGGGTCACGTCCACCGTTCAGCCGGGCGATGTGCGCGCCCAGCTGGCCGAGCATCCGCCACTGACGCCCGACGGGTTCGACGCAGTCATGAACGACACCGACCGGGTGATCGTCCCTGGGCTGACCCAATGGCAGCATCCCAACTTCTTCGCCTACTTCCCAGCCAACTCGTCGTATCCGGCGATCCTCGGCGACCTGTTGACCGCGGGTCTCGGTGTACAGGGAATGAGCTGGGTCACGAGTCCAGCATGCACAGAGGTCGAGACGTTGATGGTCGACTGGATGCACGAACTGCTCGGGCTTCCCGAGACGTTCCGCTCTACGAGCGCGACCGGTGGCGGCGTGATCCACGGATCGGCGAGCGAAGCGACACTCGCGTCGATCCTCGCGGCGCGGTGGCGGATCACCGACGGCGCTGTCAACTCGGATGGCGATGCCTCCCGTCTCGTCGCATATGCAACGTCACAAGCGCATTCCAGCATCGAGAAGGGACTGCGGATCGCCGGCATCGGCAGCGATCGTCTTCGCGTGGTCCCGCACGACGCGGCGTATGCGATGCGGCCGCAGGCGCTCGCCGAGATGATCACCGCCGATCGCGCCGCCGGACTCATTCCGTTCTGGATTTGTTCTGCACACGGCACGACGAGCTCGATGGCGTTCGATCCGACGGAGGAAATCGCCGAGATCGTGCACCGCGAAGGAATGTGGCTGCACGTCGACGCAGCCATGAGCGGAATCGCTGCTCTTGTGCCGGAGCATCGATGGGTCAACGCAGGGTTGGAGCGCGCCGATAGTTACTGCACCAATCCGCACAAGTGGATGGGCATCAACTTCGACTGCGACCTGTTCTGGACATCCGATCGAAAGTCCCTGCTCGGCGCGTTGAGCATTCTTCCCGAGTACCTTCGCTCGCAGGCGGCCGAGAGCGGTGCCGTGATCGACTACCGCGACTGGCAGGTGCCTCTCGGGCGGCGATTCCGTTCTCTGAAGCTGTGGTTCCACCTGCGCATCGACGGCGTCGAGCCGGTGCAAGAAATGATCCGCGAGCAGGTTCGGCTGACACAGATGCTGGCTGAGCTGGTCGATGCCGACGAGCGCTTCGAGATCGTCGCGCCGCACCCTCTCAACCTGCTGTGCCTGGCCGTGCGCGCGGGCGACGCGGCAACCGAGCGCCTCATCGAAGACGCCAACGCCACCGGGACCGTGCTGTTCACGCGCACCGTGCTGAACGGACGCTCGGTGCTGCGATTCTCGATCGGCGCCCGGGCAACCGAGGAGCGTCATGTGCGCGCCGCGTGGAGCCTGCTGCAGAAGTTGGCGTAGGTCCAAGAAATCCTCGGATGGGGTTGCACCGATAGGTGGTGTGCGATTGACTCGGGCGGGTCCCACAAGGGACATGGCAACCGAGGAGCACCATGAGACGCGTTCTCCGAGTGTTCATCGCGGTCACAAGTGTGCTGACCGTCGCATCGCCGGCCTCCGCCGGCTCTGTTCACAATGCCCTCGCCGATCAGGCCTATATCGATCACGCGATGTATTCCACACCGATGAGCGGATTCCTCGCCACCGTCGGCAGCGATGCCTGGTTCGACTGGAGCACAGATTTCTGTTCGGCCCCATTGGTCGGCAACACCGGCCGCACGTTCAACTTCACCAACTCGTGCCGCCGTCACGACTTCGGCTATCGCAACCTGCAACTGCTCGACCGGCGATACGGTGCCGGTCACTGGAACAGTTCCAATCGCCGAAGAGTCGACCAACAGTTCCTGCTCGACATGAAGCGTCATTGCTGGTCCCGTCCGTGGTACGACGAGCCAACCTGTCTGGCGTGGGCTGAGACGTTCTACGCAGTCGTGCGCATCGCCGGCGGACCCTAAGTATCGGTCACAGTGCGGGTGGCTCTGGGCTGTCAATGCCCAGGGCCACTCGCAGGAGCTGGTGCAACACGCGGGCGGTGGCACCCCAGATCGTTTCATCGTCGAGCTCGAAGAAGAAGATCTGACGGGGGTCGCCGTCGAGATGCCACACCTCTTCACGAAAGGTGTCGGAACGAGTCAGCTCGGCCAGCGGCACCCACATGATGCGATCGACTTCGCCGGCCGCCGGTTGCAACGTTGGCTTTCGCTCGAGCGTGGCCACCACCGGAACGATGTAGCTGCGACTGGCCATCGTCGAGATCGGATCGAGACGGCCACGGAGGTGCACATCGGATGGATC
>JAENVT010000470.1 GCA_016650435.1 Ilumatobacteraceae bacterium | reverse complement strand
CGCTTGCGTCGCGAGGCATCGCGCAACGATCGACAACAACAGGCACTCCTCGTGCACACGCCCGACGAGCACACGGAGGTCGGTCCGGTGGACGACGACCAACTGAGGCTGATCTTCACCTGCTGCCATCCGGCCCTCGGCCCTGAAGCACAGGTCGCGCTGACCCTGCGATTGATCGCCGGGCTGCAGACACCAGAGATCGCCCGCGCCCTGTTGGTTTCCGAGCCGACGATGGCGCAACGGTTGGTGCGTGCCAAGAACAAGATCCGTGCCGCCAACATCCCATATCGCGTGCCCCGCGATGCGGAGCTGCCAGACCGGATGCGGACGGTGCTGGCCGTCGTATACCTCATCTTCAATGAGGGGCACGTGGCCACCGCTGGCGAAGCCCTCGTCCGCGACGACCTGTGCGCCGAGGCCATCCGCCTGACTCGGTTGCTGGTCGAACTGATGCCAGACGAGGGCGAGGCTCAAGGCTTGCTGGCTTTGTTGCTGCTGACCGAGGCCCGTCGACCGGCGCGCGCCGGGGCCGATGGCTCTCTCGTGCGCCTCGGGGATCAAGATCGCTCGCTGTGGATCAGGTCGTTGATCGACGAAGGTCACGCCGTGGTGCGCGCCTTGCTGCGACGCAACATGCCTGGGCCGTATCAGATCCAGGCGGCGATCGCCGCCGTTCACGCCGACGCGTCGACTGCCGACGCAACCGACTGGTCGCAGATCGTTCAGCTCTACGACCAGTTGCTGCTGTACACGCCGACGCCGATCGTCGCTCTCAATCGCGCCATCGCCGTCGCTGAGCTCGACGGCCCGGCCTCGGCGCTGGCAATCCTCGAGGACCTGGACCTCGACAACTACCACCTGTATCACGCCGCCCGCGCCGACCTGTTGCGGCGACTCGATCGAGTGGCGGACGCTGCCGCCGCCTTCGACCGGGCGATCGATCTCTCCACCAATGCAGTAGAGCGCGACCACCTCCAACATCGCCGCGCCGAGCTCAGCTGACAGTCATTGGCGAAGTGTTGTTCCTCCGCACTGACGTGGTGCTGAGCGACAACACTTCACCCTCCCCTGACCCGGTCGGGCGCGATTCGAGAACCGCCAGTGCTGGTTTCGCGCCCGGTGAGGCTGGACGGGCGCGATTCGAGAACCGCCAGTGCTGGTTTCGCGCCCGGTGAGGCTGGACGGGCGCGATTCGAGAACCGACAGTGCTGGATTCGCGCCCGACCAGGAGGGTGGGCGACTGCGGGGGGCAGTCGGGGAGTCAGTCGGTGGTGCGGGCTATGTAGCGGCGTTGGGCGATCACCCAACCGAGCAGCACCAAGGCCACGGAGTACAACCATGCGGCGGCGACGGGGTGATCGATCGGCCACACATGTTTGGTCACGGGTGACACGGGGTTGCCGAACAGGGTGCGCACTGCGGCGATCAGCACGCTGACCGGGTTGACCGACGCCATCCACTGGAGAATGTTGGGCATCGAGGCGATCGGCACGAACGCGTTGGAGATGAACGTAACTGGGAAGATGATCACGAAACCGATTCCCATCACCGCGTCGGGCGACCGCACCAGGATGCCCAACCACAGCCCGAGCCAGATGATCGCCGAGGCGAACACCAGTAGCAATGCGAGGGCTTCGAGGACGTGCAGGAACGGGGCGTGGGTACGCCAGCCGACGATGAGCCCGGTACTCAACAGGATGATGACGGTCAGGATCGACCCAAGCATCTCCGCGAAGTAGTGACCCAAGAGATACGCCGAGCGACGAGACGGAAGCGACCGGAATCGGTCGATCACACCTTCTTGTAGATCGGTTGCGATCGACATCGCCGGGCCCATCATGGCGAATGCCAAGGTCTGGATGAGGATGCCGCCGATGAGATATTCCTTGTAACCGGCACCGTCCACCTTGATGGCGCCGCCGAACACGTACGCGAACAGCAGCACGAACATCAACGGTTGAATCGTGACGTTGGTCAGCTTCTCGGGAACTTGCCGAATGTGCTCGAGGTTGCGGCGGGCATAGATCCTGCTGTCGGTCAACAGAGTGTTGCTCATGCCGGCACGTCCTGGTCTGCTGGCTGGTTTGTCGGTCGGTCGCTGGTCAAGGCGAGGAACACTTCGTCGAGCGTTGCCTCGCGGCGGGTGATGTCGACGGCATCGATGCCGGCTTCGTCGAGGGCTCGGACGACATCGATGATTCTCACACCGGCCTTGAGGGGTGCGGTGACAACGAGTTCTTCGCTATCGAAGGTGGGGTCGTTGTCGGCGAACGCACACAGCGCGCTGGCCGCGGCGACGAGTTCGCTGGTACCAGCAACCTTCACGTCGATGCGATCGTCGCCGATACGGGCCTTGAGATCCTCAGGCGTGCCATGGGCAACGGTTTCGCCGTGATCGAGCACGACGATGTCGTCGGCCATGCGATCCGCCTCTTCGAGGTATTGAGTTGTGAGGATGATGGTGGTGCCCTCGCGCACGAGGTCGGCGAGCATTTGCCATAGGTCGCCACGGCTGCGTGGGTCGAGGCCGGTCGTCGGCTCGTCGAGGAACAACACTTCAGGGCTACCCATCAGACTCGCCGCGACGTCGAGCCGGCGGCGCATGCCGCCCGAGTAGGTCTTCACCAAGGCATTTGCGAAGTCGGTGAGGTCGAGTTGATCGAGGAGCTCGTCGCCACGCTGGCGTGCTGCGGCTTTCGACATCCCACGAAGTCGTCCGATCGTCTGGAGGTTGAGACGGGCGGTCATCAAGCCGTCGACTGTCGATTGCTGTGAGGCGACACCGATGCGGCCACGAACGGCGGCAGCCTGGTGCACCACGTCGAGCCCGGCAACGGTCGCGCTGCCCTCCGTCGGCTGGCTGAGCGTCGTGAGGATGCGGATGGCCGTGGTCTTGCCTGCTCCGTTGTGCCCCAACAGGCCGAGCACGGTGCCGGGGGCCACATGCAGGTCGAGGTTGCGCAACGCCCACAGGTCGCCGAATCGCTTCCCGAGCCCGGTGGCGGTGATGCCACCTGTGTTCGATTTCGAACCGGACGTCGCCGTTTCTTGAATATTCGTATGGCGTACTGTATTTTCGTACATGGTACGACGAAGAATAGCAGTACAGTGTACGACGTGGCAAGCGATTATCGAAAGAAGCGTGCGACCCCGCCCGGCGCAGACGTCGGCGAGATCGTTCGTCAGTTTGTCATCGACAAAACTACCGAGAAGATCAACGCCAAGCTCGACAAGCAGGCGACGAAGGTTGCTGCCAAGGCCGGTAAGCACGTCGAAACACTCGATCGCCTTGCCGCACACCTCGAAACCATCGATGTGTGGACTCGGTCGGACCGCGGCAGCCGAAAGCCACGGTTCAACCGCGACGACATTGCCGCTGCTGCCATTCGCATCGCCGATACCGAGGGATTCGACGCCGTGTCGATGCGCCGCCTCGCTGCCGAACTCGACGCGGGAACGATGTCGCTCTACCACTACGTCAGAACCAAGGATGAGCTGCTGACGCTCGTCTTCGACGCAGTGATGGGCGAGGTCGTGCTGCCGAGCAGCCAAAGAATGCCGCGCGAGTGGCGTCCTGCAATCACACTCATTGCCAAGCGCTCTCGAGATGCGCTGCGCCGCCACCCGTGGATCCTCGACATCACCGACGACCCCAGCATCGGCCCAAACGCGATGCGCCACTTCGACCAGTCGTGGCAGGCCCTTGCCTCGCTGAGCGCAAGCTTCGAAGACAAGCTCGATCTCATCACCGTCGTCGACGAGTACGTGTTCGGCTACTGCCTGCACGAGCGCAACAACCTGAAGGATGATCCCAACGATGCAGAGATGGGCGACTACATCGGCGCTCTGCTCGTCGAGGACGAGTATCCGGCGCTTGCTGCGATGGTTGCGGAAATGGGGATGCCGCGACTGTGGTCGAGGATCCACACGCATGCGCGCGGCGTCGGTCGTTTCGACCGCAACCTCGCCCGCCTTCTAGCCGGCTTCGAAGCCAGCCTCCCGACCTGACCCAGCTCGCACCGACCTCACGAAACGGGTTGATACAGCGTCTACGTATCGGTCGCGACGAAGTTGGAACCAACTAGCCGTGGGAGACGTACTACTACGCAATCCCGATAGGAATCCCAATGAACACCATCCGCTCAAATCGTCCCGCTGGTGCACCCGCCTACTACCTCGGCCGCTCGGCCGCTACGTGGCAGTCAGTGTTGTCCAGACGAGGACGACAGGCTCGATCGCAGGACGATCAAACAATCCGAGATGGATCGCTCGCGTTCTACGTGCGCGGCGGATCGCGCTGGAACTAACAGTCAGACCGAGACTTTCGGTGACTCTTTCTTCGGAGCAACCTGACTGTCGTCGTG
>JAENVT010000469.1 GCA_016650435.1 Ilumatobacteraceae bacterium | reverse complement strand
GGCCTCGGGCTGATGTTGTTCGGCGACGGCTCGTGGGGCCACACCGGCACCATCGAGTCGACCCATGCGGTAGTCGTCAACCGGCCAGACGGACTGACGGTTGCGATATTGGTCAGCGGCAAGGAGCCCGACAACACCGACGACCTGCTACCGGTCATCGAGCTTGCCGTGGCCGCCGCCTCGACGCAAGCTGGCTAGCCACTACCTTCACGTCATGGCCCTACCGGACGAAGGCATGACGCCCGAGGCGATCTTCACTCACCTCGACGAACTGAAGCACGATGACGTGCGCTGGCGCGATGGACGGGCGTTCACGCTCGTGTACTACGGCGGCGACGATGTGCTGGCCGTTGCCGAGGAGGCCTACCGGAGGTACTCCAGCGAGAACGCCTTGAACACCGAAGCCTTTCCCAGCCTGCGCACGCTGCAAGCCGAGGTCGTCGGGTTCGTTAGTGATTGGTTGCAGGCCGGCGACGACGGCGCGGGTTTCATGACTTCGGGTGGAACCGAAAGCATCCTCATGGCTGTGAAGGCAGCGCGCGAGCGCGGCCGCAAGGAGTTCGGTATCACCGAGCCGAACATCGTCTTGCCAGCCAGCGCCCACGCCGCGTTCGAGAAGGGTTGCTACTACTTCGGCTTAGAGAGCCGCCGCGTCGGGGTTGGCAGCGATTGGCGCGCCGACGTTGGCGCGATGGAGGGCGCAATCGACGACAACACGGTGTTGCTGGTCGGTTCGGCGCCGCAGTATCCGCAAGGCGTTATCGACCCGATCACCGAGATCGCCGCGCTTGCCCAGTCGCGCGACATCAATTGCCACGTCGACGCGTGCATGGGCGGAGTAACCCTGACGTTCCTTGCGCGCCTTGGTGAGAAGGTTCCGGCGTGGAACTTTGCCGTGCCCGGTGTATCGAGCATCTCGGTCGATCTGCACAAGTACGGATACACCGCCAAAGGCGCGTCGGTGATCATGCATCGCAACAAGAAGCTGCGCGGCTACCAGACATTTGTCACCGACAACTGGCTCGGTGGTGTGTATGGCTCGTCGGGCGTGCTTGGGACGAAGGGCGGCGGTTCGATGGCTGCCGCGTGGGCAGTGATGCGCTATCTCGGCAACGACGGGTACATGCGCGTGACCGCCGCGGCCAGGAAGGCATGCCTCGAACTAGCCGCGGCCGTTGGCGACATTCCCGAACTTGTCCTGAGGGCCGAACCGGACGTGACGTTGTTGGCCATTGGTGCCGCCGACGACGACCGACTCGACGTCTTTGCCGTGGCCGATGGACTGTGGCGTCGCGGGTGGTATGTCGATCGACAAGGCCCTCCCCCGTCGCTGCACTGCACGGTCAGCGTCGTTCACGACGGCAAGATCGACGCCTTTGTCACCGATCTGCGGGCGAGCCTCGATGAGGTAGTGCAAGCTCGGCAACACGGGTCACAGGGCGCGTACGGAACGGTCGAATGACGAGCTGCGTCCGGCGCATGTCGAACGACACTGCCGCCGTGCCGAGGCCTGCCGCGGCTGCGGTGAGCGTGGCGATCATCACGATCACGGCGACGTAGCCATTGGTCCGCACATCCACGAAGTCGTATGGATAGAGGTGGATGAATGCGCCACGCACCAGCGTGAGCCCGACCCAGAACAGCGGGAACACGAGCATCTGCCGGGCGTGCTGCCGCCGGAGATGTCCACGTGGACCGAGCACCAACCACGTGCCGACGTAGAGCAGCGGCGACACGGCGTGCGCCAAGATGTCGCCGACCTTGGCGATTCCGACGAAGTGTTGATCGCCGGCCAGCAGCGCGTAGTAGACGATGCCAGTGACGGTGATGCACACCAGGCCGACCAGTCGGGGCACACCGGCGATAGCGCGCCACCGCTCGGGTCGCCACGCCAACGCGCCACACACGCCGAACACGATCATGTTCGACTGGATCGTGAAGTAGCACAGTTCGTTGGCCAGGCGACCGAACACGCTCGAGAAGTGAGGGTCCGCTGCCGTCGCCGCTTCGCCGAACTTGATCGCCAACGCCACGCCGGCGACGAGAGCGTTGACCGTTAACGCAACGCGCCAAGCCTTCACGGGCGGTGTCGCTGCCTTGGTGGCACTGACGGCGTGAGCGGTGGACATCGGGGCTCCTTCAGATCGACTCGCATATATTCGGAGCGCGAGCCGGAGCGGATCTCTCGATGTCTCGGAAGATGTTTAGAGGACTATGTCACCGTGACTGCGTCGAGATGCGCCTTCATCGCCACGACCAGATCGAGCAGCTCTGCCGACTCGTCGGCGTTCAATGCCTGATCGAAGAAGCGAATCATGATCTGGTCGGTGATCGCCTCGGTCTCGCTGCGCAGGCCGACGAGATGAGCCGTGTCGGGAAACGGTGCCGTCCATCCGAACTGTTGCGCCGTGCCCTCGCCGTCGGCAACCAACATCGCATCTCGCGGCGGGATGCCGGTTGTCACCACCGCGGTGATGTGCACGGCACCGCGCAGTTCGCGCAACACGTGTGTCAGGAAGTAGGCCAGTCCGGCATCATCATCTGGCCGCGGCTCGGCGCGCCAGCCGGCAAACAGCGGCAAGCCGATCGGATCGACCGAGTCGATGACATGACGAATCAGCTCAGCTTGCCGCGCCGCGCCGTCGAAGCCGGCCAACCGCGACCGCCCCCATTGGGCACACGCCGCGCCGTACCGTGCTGCTGACGCGCGAGCACCTTCGACTGCGATGCCGGCATTCCACATCTTGCGCACCAGTGATGGCTCGAAGAATCCGAGCCCAGCGGCGACGACATCCGCGTCGACATCGCCGAGCACTCCTGCGCGTCCAGCGAAATAGTACGCATAGCGGTTTGGATAGCCGAATGTCTTGCACGGTCCGAGGACCTCGCGATCGAGCATCCAACGACCGCCGATGTCGCCAACGGGAGCAGCGAGCGAGCTCACTGATTCCGCCGTGCTGGTCATGGATGGAACCTAGCGAAGCGTTCAAGGGCGCGGGCAGTCCGCGACCGCCAGCGGCACGACTCGTAGGCTCGAAACCCATGCGTTGGCGTCGAACAGTGGTGGTGGCGGTGCTGGTGGTGACCGGCGCTTCTTGTCAGCCAGCCGATCAACGCGCTCGACCGACGAAAGTAACGGTGACGGTCTCGGTGGTCGACGAGAGCGGCCAGCCGATAACAGCGGCAGTGATGACTGCGATCGGCAACACCAAGTCGATCGACATTCCCGGCACGCGTGAGTTGAAGATCGATCAGCCGGTCGCCGGCACGATCGAAGCCGAAGGCTTCGTCCCGGAGCCGTTTGTCATCGATCCGTCCGACGCATCGGTCACCGTGAAATTGTTCAGCCGGATCGGCCCCAGCGGCGCCCAGCGATTGTCGTTGCAGTTCGGCGGCGATGTGATGATGGGGCGGCGTTATCAGGAGCCGGTGGCACGCAGCGACACGCCGGTCGCTACGACCGACGCCGGCGCACAGTCGGTCGTCCGGCACGTCGCGCCGATCATGGCCGCTGCCGACGCGACGACCGTCAACCTCGAGACGGTCGTCGGCCAGCTTCCGTCGACCGGTGCCTACCCGGCCAAACGCTTCCTGCTGCAGTCGCCACCGGTCGTGCTTGCCGCATTGCACGATCTGGGGGTCGACCTCGTCACGCTTGGCAACAACCACGCCTACGACTGGCAGGGGCCAGGTGTCTCGTCGACGATTTCAGCACTGGACGGCGCCGGAATCGCCTGGGCAGGCGCCGGCACGACAGCGGCGCAGGCGCAGGCCGGTCGCCTGCTCGACGTGCGCGGCGTCAAGGTCGGTTTCGTTTCGGCAACGACGGTCAACGGCGACTTCGTCAACGACAACCTTCCCGGTGCCGACGAGGTGAAGAAGGACAGCGTTCCGCAACGAGATGCATGGCAGTACGAGGAGCGCACGTTCGGCTTCGGTAAACCTGGCGATGCCAACTACATCGTCTCGGCGAAAAGGCGTCCTGGCGTCGCGTGGTCGGCGTTCGTCGCGCTCGAAACATTGCTCGACACCGATCAGAGCGGTGCGTTGTGGGCGGCGATGGCCACGGTCTATCCAGAGTTGCAGGACTGGGTGGCGCGGCGCGGCCACGGCGGCGCCGCCCCGTTTCAGTCGACTGTGGTGGCTGAGTCGATCAAGCAGCTGCGAGCAGATGGCGCTGATCTGGTGGTCGTCGAGATCCACGGCGGGTTCCAATTTTCCGATGTCGCCAGCGAATTCGCCAGCCGCGCAGCACACGCCGCGATCGACGCCGGCGCAGATCTCGTCGTCGGCCATCATCCTCACGTGCTGCAGGGCTTCGAGTGGTACAAGGGCCACCTGATCGCCTACTCGCTCGGCAACTTCGTGTTCGACCAGGATTTCTTGTCGACCTTCCCAAGTGTGATCATGCGCACCATCTTCGAAGGCAGTCGTTTGATCGATGCGCGTGTCATTCCGCTGGTGATCGATCGCTACCAGCCAGTTCCGGTAGGCGGCGCGGCTGCCGCGCGGGTCGTCCGGCTGATCAACTCCAGGTCGGCGCTCACCGCGTACAGCGATCGGATCGAGCCGCGTGTCATCGGATCGATCATCGACTCGCACATACCCGGCAACGCTGTGATCTCCGATACGGGAATGACCGGTGAGATCACCCAGATACGCGACAGCGCGCAGGTCAGTTATCAACTCGACGACGCCGCTGTGGCGACCTTGCCTCCGTGCGCGATGATCCGCACCGGCACGTTCGACGGTGAGATCGGGTTTGATCTGCTGCAGTGGGGCGCCATCGACGACGAGACGGCCGACAACGACAACGGAGGCGGCACGCAATGGACGCTCACGGGCAACGTCACGAGCGAGGTCGATGTCGACAAACAGAATCGGTACCTACGCATGGAGCCGACGCGGGTGCGCGGAACGTCGGTCCGGCCGATTGCCAGGTCGACCACTCCGTTGCACCGCTGGTTCGACTCCAAGTTCAACGCCATCGACGGCGACCCCCAATACACGTTGCACATCCGAACTCGCGGAACAGGCGTCATCGG
>JAENVT010000468.1 GCA_016650435.1 Ilumatobacteraceae bacterium | reverse complement strand
TTGCGACGTGCCTGCCTGCGCCCAGGGAGTCTTGACCACTGTCGTCGACGACAACGGTGTTCAACACCAAGCATGTGTCGAGTCCGCCGCTGACGTTCCTCCCGTCGCGGCGCCCGTCAAGGCTTCTCTGGCGCCGCAGCCGACGCCGTCCACGAACGTGGCGTCCAGCCCAGCACGGCTGCCGACCACGGGTGTCGGCACCGGTGGGTTCATCATCGCCGCCTTGCTGGTCGGCAGCGGCTCGGTGGCCTCGCTGCTCAGCCGCCGCAAGTCCTGATCGCCGCACGCTGTCTGAGCTGGCGCAAAGGGTTTCGACAGCGACACGTCAGCCCGTAGCCTTCCGCCCGTGACCAAGCTCGTACGGATCGGTGTACTGGGGTGCGGCAACGTCGGTTCCGCCTTCGTGAATTTGGTGATGGCGCAGCAGGTGACAATCGAAGCTCGCACCGGCGTGCGTTTGGAGGTTGGCTCGGTCGCCGTGCGCAACCTCAGCCGCGAGCGCGATGTCGACCTGGCCGAAGGTGTGCTCACACGCGACGCGCATGCGGTCGTTGCCGACCCGTCGATCGACTTGGTCGTCGAGGTCATCGGTGGAATCGAGCCGGCGCGAGAACTCATCACGTCGGCACTGAAATCGGGAAAGCCGGTCGTCACCGCCAACAAGGAGTTGCTGGCCAACGTCGGCACCGAACTGTTCGGCGTCAGCGACGACGCCGGCGTCGATCTGTTGTTCGAAGCTGCCGTTGCCGGTGGTATCCCCATCATCCGCGCCCTGCGCGAAAGCCTTCGCGGCGAGCCGATCACCCGCGTGATGGGGATCATCAACGGCACCACCAATTTCATCCTGACAAAGATGACCGAGGAAGGTGCCGACTACGCAGTTGCTCTCGCAGAGGCGCAGGCGTTGGGGTTCGCCGAACGCGACCCTACGGCCGATGTCGAAGGCTTCGACGCCGGGGCCAAAGCGGCGATCATGGCGTCGATCGCCTTTGGATCGAAGGTGGTTGCCGGCGATGTGTACCACGAAGGCATCAGCGGAATCACGGCCGCAGACATCGCCATGGCCAAGCGGCTCGGGTACGTCGTCAAGTTGCTGGGCATCGCCGAGATCGATGCCGAGTCGGGCGACATCGCGGTGCGCGTGCACCCGGCGATGGTCCCTGTCGCTCATCCATTGGCCAGCGTCAACGGCAGCTACAACGCAGTGTTCGTCGAGGGTGCTGCGGTTGGTTCGTTGATGTTCTACGGACGCGGCGCGGGCGGCTCGCCAACAGCCAGTGCTGTGCTTGGAGATGTGATCGATGCCGCGGTCAACTTGTCGAAGGGCACGCACGGTTCGATCGGCAGCTTCGGCCGAGCTCATATGCGGGCCATCGACGAAACGTCCGCCGAGTACTTGTTGAGCCTCGATGTCGCCGACAGGCCCGGCGTGTTGCACGCGGTCACCGGCGTGTTCGCCCGCCACGACGTCAGCATCCGCGCCGCCGAGCAGGAGGGCAACGGTCCGGATGCCAGGCTGGTGTTCATCACCCACGAGGCGCGTGAATCGGCCGTGCAGGCAACGGTGCGCGAGCTGCGCGATCTCGATGTCGTTCGCAACGTTGGTGGTCTGCTTCGTGTGATCGGGGGCTGACATGCGGTATGTCTCCACCCGAGGGCAGGCCGCTGAGCTCGGGTTCACCGAGGCGCTGCTGGCTGGCCTGGCGACCGATGGTGGTTTGTACGTACCGGTCGAATGGCCGTGCCTGCCGGCCCGCGCTGCGGGCATGACGTATGCGGCTCGCGCCGCTCAGATCATGCAGACGTTCATCGGCGACGAGATTGATGCCGACACGTTCGCGGCGATGTGTGCCGACGCCTATGCCACGTTCGACCACCCTGCCGTCGTGCCGCTGGTTCAGATCGGCGACGAGCACTTCCTACAGGAGTTGTTCCACGGTCCGACCTTGGCGTTCAAGGACGTCGCCCTGCAATTGGTGGGACGGTTGTTCGAACACGTCCTGTCACAGCAAGGTCGCAGGGTCACGATCGTCGGAGCGACGTCGGGTGACACCGGCTCGGCGGCAATCGACGGTGTGAAGAACTGTGCCCACGCCGACATCGTCATCCTGTTCCCAAAGGGTCGCACCAGTGAGGTCCAACGCCGTCAGATGACGACGGTCAACTCGCCAAACGTTCACGTCGTCGCGATCGACGGTTCCTTCGACGACTGTCAAGATCTTGTCAAGGCGATGTTCAACAACGTCGGGTTCCGCGAGCGGATGGGCCTCAGTGCGGTGAACTCCATCAACTGGGCCCGCGTAATGGCGCAGGTCGTGTACTACGTGACCGCAACCGACAATCTGCGTGGAGAGGTCAACTTCTGTGTTCCCAGCGGCAACTTCGGCAACGTCTTCGCCGGATGGATCGCCAGACAGATGGGCGCACCGATCGGCAAGCTCATCATCGCCTCCAACGCCAACGACATACTCACTCGGTTCTTCAGCGACAACGACATGACGACGCGCCCGGTTCTTCCGTCGCTCAGTCCGTCGATGGACATTCAGGTGTCGTCCAACTTCGAGCGTCTGCTGTTCGAGATCAATGGCCGCGACGGTGGTCAGACTGCCGAGCAGCTGCTGCGTTTCCGCGCCAGCGGCTCGCTGTCCATCGAGGCGGACCAACGCGCCGACTACATCGATGATGTCTTCATCGCGGCCCGGATCGACGACGACGAAACGCTCGAGGTGATCAGGCGCACCTACATGTCGACGGGCAGGCTGGTCGATCCGCACACTGCAGTTGGGATCGGCGCCACTGAGCAGCTTCGATCGTCGATCGCCGGACCGATCGTCACACTGGCCACCGCCCATCCCGGCAAGTTTCCCGACGCAGTCGAGCGCGCCACCGGCATTCGGCCGCAGCTACCACCGAACCTTGCGGATCTGATGACGCGTCCGGAGTACGTCACTGAGCTCCCCAACGATCTCGGTGCGATCGAGCAGTTCGTCGAGGGTCGCGTTCGGCGTTGATCGGTTGGTGAACGGACGGTTACAGCAACAACTACCGTTCGCGCCATGGGGGACAATTTCAACTTCGCGTTGCCCACAGACATCTCCGAGCTGACGCCGGCGTATCTCACTGACGCGCTGAGACGGGCCGGTCATCTCACGAACGGTGAGCTGACGTCCGTCGATGCCAGCCCACTCGGAGCGGGCGTCGGGTTCGTTGGTCAGCTGGCCCGTCTGGAGCTCGGGTACGAGGGTGATCGCGGCGGATTGCCCTACGTGATGGTCGCCAAGTTTCCGATCGAGGATCCGATGGCGAAGTACCTCGCCCAGATGTACGGGTTCTATCGAACAGAGGCGGAGTGCTACCGCCAAGCGTCGACGGTCGGCCTCGGTGTGCCGACGCCGGCGGTCTATTTCAGCGAGGTGAGCGACGACGACACTGGCACGCTCATTCTGATGGAGGACCTCGGCGATGCGCGGATGGCGGACCAGGTCGCCGGCGCCGACCTGGCCGACGCCCAAGCGGTGGTCGACGTGGGCGCGCAGCTGCACGCGACGTGGTGGGAGTCGGATCATCTCGCCGAGCTGAAGTGGTTGCGGCCCTTGAACAACCCGGCGTACATGACCGTCGGAGACCAATACGCGGCGTCCTGGCCGATCTTTGCGGAGATGTTCGCGTCGGCGCCTGCTGCCGCACTCGAGGTGGGCGAACGCATCGGCAGCCAACTGCCGCTGTCGTACGACTGGTTGATGGCCCATCGCCCGACGACACTCACGCACACCGATTTTCGTCTCGACAACTTCTTCTTCGGCCGCCCGAACGCGCCGGTCACCGTCATCGATTGGCAGCTCAGTGTGCGCTCCGTCGGTGCGATGGACGTCGGCTATTTCATCGTGCAAAGCCTGACGACCGAGATGCGACGCGAGCACGGTGAGGGTCTGCTGCGGCGGTGGCACGAACGTCTGGTCGACCGCGGCGTCAGCGGCTATTCGTGGGAAGACGCTCAGGCCGATTTCCACGAGTCGGTGATGCTGCAGATGTCGATCCCGGTCATCAGCGCGGCCAACCTCGATCCGGGCAATGAACGCGGCAGGCAGCTCCTCGACTGCCTCGGTCACCGCAGCTGCCAGGCCTTGGCCGACTACGGCTGTACTGGTCTTCGAATCGGCTGAGTCACCCGAACACCAGCCCACACGTTGCGCATCGCGCACGCGTTCGCTACAGTTCCTTCGGTTCGGGTTCCCGAACATCTCGCTGCAACCGCTCCGGTGAAATGGCCGTGCGGGGGTGCGGAGAGGGCGAATCATCTCGGTGGTGTGGCCGCCGGTCGTGTGCATATTGACACGCCGAGCCCACTGTCGTTCCCCAGAAAGCAGGTGGCCCGTGGCCGCGGAAGCTCTCGAACAGTCGATGCTCGAATCCAAGGACAAAGAGCAACTGCTCGCAATTGCCCAGGCATTGGGCATCAAAACAACATCGCGTGCCGCCAAGGCGACGCTGATCGACAAGATCTTGGAGACCACGGGCGGCGGCTCACCCTCCGCTGCGGTTACATCCGCGTCGACCAACGGCCGTCCAAAGGCAGTAAAGGACGCCTCGCCTGCGCCGTCTTTCGAGGTGCCCGCGGAGACCGATGCGGCGTCCGCCTCTGCTGTCGCCGAGCCGGCCACGCAAGCACGACCAACCGCTGCGTCAGTCGAACCCGAGGTCATTCTTGGCCCCGACGGTGAGCCCTTGGCCGATTGGGAGATCGCCCTGATCAAGTCTGGTGAGGTCCAGGTCACTGATCTCGCAAAGTCGCCAGCGGCCTCGGCGCCCAGCACGTCCCCGTCGACGAACGGTGCCGATGGCGACGAGGGCGATGGCGATGGCGATGGCGACGCCGAGAGTCGCAACAGCCGACGTCGCCGGCGTCGCCGTAACAAGGGTCGTGGCGAAGGGCCACAAGGCAGCGACCAAGAGCGGTTCGATCGTCCCGATCGTCCCGATCGTCCCGATCGTCCTGACCGCATCGACGAA
>JAENVT010000467.1 GCA_016650435.1 Ilumatobacteraceae bacterium | reverse complement strand
CGCGCTGTTGGCGGTCGGTCGTGACCCGGCGATCGATCCGGTGAACACGATGTGGCCGCGATTGCGCTGCACCATGCCCGGCAGCACCGCCATGGTCGACTGCACGGCGGCGCGCAGGTTGATGTCGATCAACGCGTCGGCGACCGCCGCGTTCGACAGCTGCACCGGTTTGAGATCGCCGATGATGCCGGCGTTGTTGACGAGCACGTCGACGTCGAGATCGCTCAACGCGCTGATCAACGCGCCCGAATCACGGACATCGACTCCGTGCGCGTTCACTCCCTCGAGCCCGCTGAGCGCATCCAACGATTCATCCGGCAGCGCCAAAGCATGCACGTGCATCCCCAACCGCACGAGCTCGTCGACGATTGCCCGCCCGATGCCACCGGACGCACCGGTCACCACCGCTGTTTGGTACGGGCTCACAGGTCTTTGCACAGTCGTAGCGCGTCGTAGATCGCCGCGTGAATGTTGCGGCCGGCCACGGCGTCGCCGATGCGGAACAGTTGGTAGCCGTCGCCGGCGAGCGGTTGCGGCTTGCCGGCAAGCAGCGCTGGATAGTCGACCTCGCCGCCGTTGCTCGAGCCTTTCTGCAAGGCGAAGTAGAGCTCGTCGTTGGCCAGTACACCGTGGTCGACGACAACCGCGTCGACGGTGCGCGTGTGCCGGACGTGCGAATGGTCGCTGCCGACCTCGACGGCGAGACGACCACCCTCGCGGCGAACGGTGCGAACGCGCTGGTTCAACGTGATCCGCGTGTCGGTCTCGTTGAACGCCCGAGCGTACGGCACCATGTTCATGCCGCCGACGTCGACGCCAACGGTTCGCTCCGGCGTGACGATCTCCAAGCGTGCACCCGAGCGCGCCAGCATCTCGGCGGTCGTCATCGCCGAATGCGTGCCATCGTCGTCGTACAGCAAGACATCGCCGCTGAGCCGGGCATCGCCGCCGACCACATCCCAGGCCGACACCACGAGGTCGTCGCCGAATTCGAGTTGAGGGTTCTGCGGCAACCCGCCGGTGGCGACGATCACCACATCGGGTTGCAGGTCGCCGACGATGTGCTCGTCGGCGTAGGCATCGACGCGCACGTCGACGCCCAACCTGGCCAACTCGCTGTCGCGCCACTCGACAATTCCCAGCAGATCCTTACGTCGCGGATTGCGTGCCGCAAGACGGATCTGCCCTCCGGTCCACGGCATGGCCTCGAGCAACACGACATCGTGGCCACGCTCCGCCGATACTCGAGCCGCCTCCAACCCGCCTGGACCACCGCCGACGATCACCACACGCCGAGGCTGGGTGGTGCGCGGTATGTCGTGCGGCATCGTCTGCTCGCGACCGGTCGCCGCATTGTGAATGCACAGCGCCTCGCCGGATTGATAGATGCGGTCGAGGCAGTAGGTCGCGCCGACGCACGGCCGGATGGTGTGCTCGACGCCCAGTTCGATCTTGCGAACAAGATGTGGCTCGGCCATCTGGGCGCGGGTCATACCGACCATGTCGACCAGGCCCTCGCCAATCGCGTGGCGGGCGGTGGCGACATCGTCGATCTTCGACGCATGCAAGACCGCGAGGCCCGTTTCAGCGCGGACCATTCCGGCGAAGTCGAGGTGCGGTGCAGAACGCATCCCGTGGATGGGAATCACTTCGGTCAGTACGGCGTCGTTGACGATGTTGCCGCGAATGACGTTGACGAAGTCGATGAGTTTGTCGCCACTGAGCCGGCGAAGGATCTCTAGTCCGACGGGTGCGTCTATCCCATCCTCGAGCCGTTCGTCGACCGCCATGCGGATGCCGACGATGTAATCCGGGCCGACCCGTTCGCGGATCGCGCGCAGTACGCGCAACGGAAAGCGCAATCGGTTGTCGAAGGCTCCGCCGTAGTCGTCGGTGCGATGGTTGGTTGACGGCGACCAGAACTGGTCGAACAGATGGCCGTACGCCTCGATTTCGATGCCGTCCATCCCGGCGCTCTTCATCCGCTCGGCAGCGTCCGCGTAGTGCCCGACGATGCGGTCGATGTCCCAGGGTTCGGCGACCTTCGGATGCGATCGGTGGGCCGGCTCGCGCAGTGCCGAGGGAGCGACGACCGGAAGCCAGTCGTCGTGATCCCAACCGGTACGCCGCCCGAGGTGACTGATCTGGATCATCGCCGCTGCGCCGTGCTCGTGGATCCCGTCGGTCATCGCCTGAATCCATGGCACGATCGCATCGTCGTAGGCATGCAGGTTGCCGAAGGCCGGTGGGCTGTCGGGGGAGACGATCGCCGTTCCGGCGGTCATCGTCATCGCCAGCCCACCTTTGGCCTTCTCGACGTGGTAGAGCCGATAGCGCTCCTTCGGCATCCCGTCTTCGCTGTACGCCGGCTCGTGCGACGACGAAAAGACGCGGTTCCGCAGCTCCAGCCCCTTCAGGGTGAATGGCTGGAGCAGCGGATCTGAGTTCACGGTTACTTCTTACAACCTGGTGGCATGGCCGGGGAACCAGAGATGTTCAAACAGACTTCCCCATCGCGCCACGTCGTGTTCACCCGCACGGAAGGTTTGAGGAGCAGGGTCGCGAGGTACGATCTCGAGGGCGAATCTGAAGGGAGACTCAGATGCGTAGCACACGTGTTCGAGCAGGAACCATGGCCGCAGCCACCATGTTGGCTATTTTGCCCTTTGCGGCGGGTGTTGTCGGCGGCACAACTGCCGCAGCTTCTGCGTCTGGGTCCTGTCAGCTCGGCAACGGTGTCGAACACGTCATCTCGCTGACCTTCGACAACGTGCACTTCTTCCGCGACAACCCGAACGTGCCCTCGGATCTCGAGTTGATGCCGCACTTGCTCGACTTCCTCGAGCAGAACGGCACGTTGATGAGCAACATGCACACCGGCTTGATCGCGCATACCGCGCAAGACAGCCTGTCGATCTACACCGGCCTGTACGGCGACCGTCACGGCATGGCCGTCAGCAACAGCTACAAGACGTACCACCCGGACGGCACCACCGAGCCGGACGGCTCCTTCGTGTACTGGACATCGCCCGTCTACAACTCGCAAACTCGGACGGCGAGTGCCTTCGACGCCTCGCCGTCGATGGTGTATGCACCGACGGTTCCGGCGGCGAACAACACACCCAACAAAGTGACGCCCGCACCATGGGTGCCGTTCACTCGCGCCGGCTGCTCAGTCGGCAACTTCTCGACCGCCAACATGGTTTTAGAGAACGTCGGACTAGACATCCCGACCGTGTTCGGCGCCGGCTCTCCCGAGACACAGCAGTTGGCCGCCGATCCGAGCTCGTTCAAGGACCCGGAGACGGCGGACTACGTCGGTGTCGCG
>JAENVT010000466.1 GCA_016650435.1 Ilumatobacteraceae bacterium | reverse complement strand
TTCGACCAACTCTTCGGAGTCAAGATCGATCCGGCCACCGGCAAGGCTGATCCCGACAAATCGGTTCTGGTCAACCGGGCCGTGCAGGGTCGTTACAACCTTGGCTCGACGTTCAAACCGTTCGTCGCCTGGTCGGCGATGCACAGCGGTGTGATCGGGCCCAACGAGCCGTACACCGACACGGGCAGTTACAAGCTCGAATCCATTCCCGATGATGTGTGTGCAAGTGGAGTGCGTTGCGTGTTCAAGAACGCCAGCAACATTCGTACCAACTTGTCGTCCGCCTACGGACCGGTCACCATCGCCGATGCGCTGGCCGTCAGCAGCGACGCGTTCTTCTACCGGCTCGGTGAGAAGTTCTGGGAGATCGACGAGCACAACGCATCGGTCGATCCGGCGCTGAAGGGCAAGTCGACGCTGAAGGACGACTTGGAGCGGTTCGGATTCGGCAATGAGACCGGCGTTCAATTGCCGTTCGAGTGGCCTGGCCGAATTCCCGACGACGCAATCAAGAAGCAACTCGTCGACAATGGGGTGCTGGGCAAGAACGAGGTGGGTCGTCTGCTGGTCGGCGACAATGTGCAGGTCGCAATCGGCCAGGGTCTGATGGCGGCGACGCCGTTGCAATTGGCGAACGCATACTCGACGATTGCCAACGGCGGATTCCTGTATCAACCGACGGTCGTCAAGACCATCTTCGATCCGTTGGTCCCCGATCTCAGCCCGGGGATCGCTGACCTGTCCCAGGCTGTGGTCTTCAAGTCGTTCGCCTCGCCGAAGTATAAAGACCAGCTCGAGATGCCCCCAGAAATCATCGATCCGATCAAGAATGGCCTGGCCAGGGTGACGAACGCTTTCCACGTGCGCAGTCCGGGAGTCACCTTCCCCGCTGGTCGCTACCACGCGACTACGGGCGAGGCCTTGTTCCAGGGGTATCCGATGAAAGTGCTGCCGATTGCAGGCAAGACCGGCACGGCGCAGGGTGCCGGCAGCTACCCGTGGAACGACTCGTCGGTGTTCGCGGCATTCAGCCTCGACAACGCCCAGCCGTATACTGTCGTGGCGTATCTCGAAAAGAGTGGTTACGGTGCCAAGGCCGCAGCGCCCGTTGTCAAGTGCGTGTTCACCGCGCTCGGTGATCCGACCCTGATGGCGCCGGTCCTGCCAAGCGATCCGCTCGACCTCACCTCACTGTCGCCGGCGCCGCCTACTCAGCTTGCCGACAGCTCGTGCATGCCCGCCGCCGTCGACACCACCCGGGACTGATCCATGGCTCTCAGCATGCTGTCGCGCAAGCCGGACTCCGGCCTCGGCAACATCAAGGCAAGTCCCGGCTCGCCGAGCCGCAACATCGACTGGATCCTGCTGCTGGCCCAGGGTGCGCTGGCCATCATCGGCCTGTTCACCATCTACTCGGCCTCGTACAGCAAGTTTTCCAACCCATACCTCTATGTCACACGCCAGGAGATCTTTCTGATTGGCGCGGTGATCTCGATGATCGTCGTGATGTCGTTCGACTACGACTGGTGGCGTGAACGAGCGCGGTTCCTGTATGGCGTCACGATCATGTTGCTGGTGCTGGTCATTCTCGTCGGGGCCATCAGTGGGGGTGCCCGGCTGAGCTTCGACCTCGGCCCGTTGAAGGTTCAGCCAGCGGAGTTCGCCAAGTTCACCGCCTTGCTGGCCCTCGCCGCATTCCTCGCGGAGGATCGAACCGACACCTTGAACTACGCCCGGTTCGTCAAAGGGCTGATCCTGGTCGGTCTGCCCACCGCTCTGATCATCGTCCAGCCCGACCTCGGGACCGCCTCGGTGTTGATCGCGATGATGATGGGCGTGTTGTTGATCGCCGGGGCCAAGGCGAAGTACATCATGCTGATCACGTTCTTGTCGGCTGCCACGGTGGGTGCCGCGGTCCTCAGTGGCGTCGTCAACGACTACCAGATCAAGCGGATCGCGGTGTTCTTCCATCAGGATTCCACTGATCCCAAGCTTCGCGACCTGATCTTCCAAGGCCGCAACTCGTTGAGGGCTATCGCGATCGGAGGCATCGACGGCAAGGGCTGGTTGAAAGGGCAGATCACCAACAGCAAAGACATCCCGGTGCAGTGGGCCGACTTCCCGTTCTCGGCAATCGGCGAGCAGTTCGGTCTGATCGGCTGCGGAGTCGTCATCGGCCTGTTCGGCATCCTGCTGCTGCGTATCTGGCGCATCGCCGGGCTGTCGCGCGACATGTTGGGCACCTACCTGTGCGCCGGAGTGTTCAGCATGGTCCTGTGGCAAATGTTCCAGAACATGGCCATGAGCATCGGCTTGATGCCGATCACCGGCCTCCCGTTGCCCTTCATTTCGTACGGCGGGTCGAGCATCGTGACCTTTTTTGCCTTGATGGGGCTCGTCCAGAGCGTCCACATGCGTCGCTACCGCTGATCATCAGCTGTTTGAGGGTGGCGCACCCGTCCCGCTCGCCAAGCCTCCCCTGGTAGCGGGGTTGGCGTCGGATAGACTCTCAGCCAACATGAGTCCTTTTTTGGCCGATGTTGCAACACGGCCACCACTGCGCGTGCGGATAACCGCAAACTTGACCACGTCCGAGCTCGATGGAGCTGTCGTGAAACGCGCTCACCCCAACAATTGGATCGAACGCGATGCCAACCGACCCGGAGACATCTCCGTCGGCCCTCGCGGCGCTGGCCCCCTGGGCAGGCGCATGAGAAGGGAATGCCCGAATGACCGACGACCAACACGATCAGCTTCCGCTGGCCGCTTCCTCTGCAAAAGCGCAGGTGGACGAGACAGCCAGCTACCAAAGTTCCGAGACCGACTCACCCGCTGACGGAACCGAAACGATCGGCGAACCCACCGTTCGAACCGCAGCCCAAAAACGGCGACGCGGTTCCCGCGGCGGCCGCAATCGCAAGAAGCCTGCCGGCACGGCAGCTGCCGGAGACGGCGATGCCGATGAAGATTCCGACGCCGAAGATGGCGATGAATCCGCCGACATGGTCGAGTCGGTCGAGACAGACCGGTTCCAAACCGAGCTGGTGCAAACCGAGTCGACGCTCAACGGCGACGAGCCGGAGCTACCGAAACGGATCTCCGAGGGTCGTCCCTCGATCGCCGCCGCCGAGCGAGCCCTTGTCCGCAAGCCGCAAATCGGCGATACCAGGCCGGCCCCGCCCGGCCAGGTTGCGCCACCGGCGGCCAAGCCCGCTCAACCACGCGGCGAGCGCACCCGGCCGGAACGGGCCAAAACCGACAAACCGAAGCTCGAGCGTCAGGCGCAGCCGGCGGCGGAGGTCGCAACCGACGGTCAGGCGGCCACAGATGCTGCGAAGAAGAAGCGTCGCCGCGGCGTCAAGGCGCCAAAGTCAGCCGGTGGTTCGGTGGAGCTCGATCTCGATGCCGACACGATCGAACGACGTCGTGGACGCGAGCGCAACGGTCGCCCAATCGGCCGCTATCTGATGGCGGTGCAGGTGCGGCCGTCGTTGACCCAAGTGGCGGTGCTCGAAGGCCGCAACTTGATCGAGCACTACGTCAGCCGCCCGGCCGACGATGTCAGCCAGATTCACGGCAACATCTATATCGGCAAGGTGCAGAACGTGTTGCCGGGCATGGAGGCCGCCTTCGTCGACATCGGAACCCCCAAGAACGCCGTCCTCTACCGCGGTGACGTGCAGTACGACCCTGAAGACATCGTCGAGAAGTCGGGGCAAATGCGCATCGAGCAGATGCTGCGACCCAAGCAGCTGGTGCTCTGCCAGGTTACGAAGAACCCCATCAGTGCAAAGGGCGCGAGACTGACTCAGGAGGTTTCACTGCCTGGACGATTCGTGGTGCTGATCCCCAACTCCAAGACCTACGGAATCTCCAAGCGCCTACCTGACGACGTTCGCAAGCGGCTGCGCAACATCCTCGACAGGGTCAAGCCGGCGCAACACGGCCTGATCGTGCGCACCGCCGCCGAGAACGCCAACGAGCACGAACTGCGCGCCGACATGACCCGTCTCCTCGATCAATGGAACGTGATCGAAGCCAAGGCCAAGCGGGCCAACAGCCCGACACTGCTGTATCGCGAGCCCGAGCTCGCCGTCCGGGTCATCCGCGAAGAGTTCAACGCCGAGTACCGCGGCGTCATCATCGACGACCGCCCACTGTTCGAAGAGGTCCGCGACTACGTCGCTGCCTTCAATCCCGATCTCGCTGATCGCATCGAGCACTACGACGCGACCGCCGAGGGCCTGCCGCTGTACGAGCGCCAGCACATTCACGAACAACTGCACAAGGCGCTCGACCGCAAGGTCTGGTTGCCCAGCGGCGGCTCGTTGATCATCGAACACACCGAGGCCTTGACGGTCATCGACGTCAACACCGGCAAGAACGTCGGCACCTCCAACCTCGAAGAAACGGTGTTCCGCAACAACCTCGAGGCAGCCGAAGAAGTCGCCAAGCAACTCCGCTTGCGCGACATCGGTGGCATCGTCGTCATCGACTTCATCGAC
>JAENVT010000465.1 GCA_016650435.1 Ilumatobacteraceae bacterium | reverse complement strand
CGTGATGGACCGTCAGCCCTCGGCGCCGAGCAGCGTTGACCGCTCGTTCGTCGAGGTCCACACCTTCGACCACCCATGTTCGTGCGCCGAATTCAGCGAGCAACGACATGTGGAACCCATCGCCGCAGCCCACGTCGATGAGCTTGGCGTCCGACGGAACGGTGCCCACGTATCGAATGAGTCGCCGAGCTTCGATGCGACTTCGGACTCGGTGTACGACACCAAATTCTCTCGGGGAAAAATCGAACGCGTGATAGTTGTCGGGATAGATCCGGCCGAAGTCGGACACCTTGGGCCGGGGGTCGATGTACACCAACCCACAGTCGGGACATTGAACAGCGAGAAACGTGTCGGGACTCGTGCGATATTCGAAGTCCTCGCCGACGCCGATCGGCTCCCCGTCAGTTCGTCCGCAAATGCAGCACCCGACGTGTTCGAGGTCGAGCGAAGTCGATGCAAGAACCTCACGGACGCCCATGGCAGGGATGCTACAAGCCTGATCTGGGCGTGGCCTCAGCGGCGACCGGTACCTTCGCCGCACTGTGCCCCTTTGAGTTGAGCCCACGCTTCCTCGACGCATGTCCGCAGAGTGCTCGCTAGGCTGACCCAATGCGGGTGCAGTTTGTGCGGCTGGAATGCGACGGTCGTTGGCAGGCGGCATCATTGGATCCACGTTGAGCCAGCGCGTAGCCGTCGTCTTCGGTACGCGACCCGAGATCATCAAGCTGGCCCCTGTGATCCACCTGCTCGGGGACCGCGCTGTACTTGTTCACACGGGTCAACATTTCGACGAAAACATGAGCGGGACGTTCCTCGAGCAGTTGCGCATACCTCCGCTGCATCAGCACCTCGACGTGGGCGGGAGCACGCGAGGCGCGCAGATCGGGCGGGGCACAGTGGAGATCGAACGGTTCCTGCTCGACGAACGCCCGGCCCTTGTGGTGGTGCAGGGCGACACCAACTCGGCGCTGGCGGGCGCCCTCGCCGCCAACTCCACCGGCACCCTGCTGGCACATCTCGAAGCTGGCCTGCGTTCGTACGATCGGACGATGCCAGAGGAACACAATCGTGTTCTCATCGACTGCATGGCTGACCTGTGCCTCGCACCGCACGCCACGAATGCCGACGCGCTGGAACGTGAAGGAATTCGGCCCGACCGCATCCGGGTCTGCGGAAGCACCCTGCTCGATGCGCTCTTGTTGATCATGCCCGGACCTGCTGAGAGACTCGCGCATCTCCAGGCGAACGGGGTCGGTCCGTCGGCGTTCGTGCTGGCGACCATTCACCGCGTGGAGAACGCTGACGATCCGGGCAATCTTCGAGCGATCCTTTGCGAGCTCGGTCAGCTCCCGCTGCCCGTGGTGCTGCCACTTCACCCGCGCACGTTGAAGAATGCCGTCGAATTCGGACTGCAGCCGCTGCTCGATCGCATCAACGTTCGCGATCCGATGGGCTTCAGCGAGTTCATCAGCCTCGCCAAGGAGTGCGCTCTCATCATCAGTGACTCGGGCGGCGTACAGGAGGAGGCAACGATCCTGAAACGTCCGGTTCTCGTCGTGCGCAACTCCACCGAACGTCCCGAGATCCTCGGTACGTTCGCGCATCTGGTAGCCAGCGGAACCGAGATCGGACGAGTGGCAAACGAGCTCCTCCGCGATCTCACGCGGGTCCACGCCGAACTGGAGTCCATGCCCTATCCGTATGGTCAGAATGCGAGCGTGGCTGTAGTGGCCGCGATCGAAGAACTAGTGGGGTGACGGGTGCTCGATCAACTCCGCCAAGGCGTGGGCAGGGCGAATCTGCTGACGCTCCTCGTCACGATCCGTCACTCCATCGATGAGCTGCAGGAAATGCGCGAACTGCAATGCCAAGGGTTCACCCGCATGACGCACGAAGGGCAGCTCTACCTCTGTGGATGATCGATAGCCCATCCCGCCGCTCGACAGCATCATCTCCTGGCTCACGTTGCGGAAAACGGTGACGTCCTGGCGCAGCAAGTCGACCTCTATCAATTGCGTCGCCGTGGAGATGCTCAGCGAGCGCACTTTGCGCTGACCCATTCGGTTGGCGGAGAGCGTGGCCACACCGTCAAGGCCGAAGGTGATCGTGCAATCCGCGATCTCCTTCCAGGCGGACCCCGCCGGCTGCACGAATGCCGAACCCGCGAGCACCGCTTCAGCCCTGCCGAAAAGCCGCTGCGCTACATCGAGGTCGTGCAACATCAGGTCGTTCACGACGCTCGAAGCGATACGCGGTGCAGGCGGTGAGTGCCGTACGGCCAGCAGGTGAACGGCGGGACCGTCCAGGTTCTGCACCGCGGTGCAGAACGCTGCGTTGAACCGTTCGACAAATCCGCACATCACCGGCACGTCGCCAGCAGTCGCCAATTCGAGCAGTTGATCGAGTTCCGCCAGGGACGGCGCGAACGGTTTTTCCACCAGTGATGGTATTCCTGCTCGAAGCAACGATGGCACACACGCCATCCGCGAGGCAGTGCTGCCTGCAACCACCGCGGCGTCACACTGCAGGGCGTCAGCAAGATCGGCAGAGAACCTGCAGCCGTACGTCCTTGCAAGTCGCTCTGCGGCTACGGCGTCGATGTCGACGACGACGGCCAATTCCGCTCGTGTTGATTCGGCGATCACTCGGGCGTGGCTTGCGCCCATTTGCCCGGCCCCGATCAAGGCGACCTGGCGAGGTGTCATCGTGCGCCCGTGGCGCGGCGTCGGGGGCAAGGCGCGCTGGCAATACGAACGGCGCGCGGTCGGCCAACCGACATGAGTGGCGAATGCATGATGTGACGCCGTTCCCCTCGAAAGAACCTTGGTCCGATAGGCCTATTTCAGTACATGATCCTAGATCTGCTCGGACGCGTACAGGTAGTGTCGGGCGTGGCGCGTAGTGGATGGGCGCTGCTGGGACGGGCGATGAACAATGAATTTTCTGGATAGCAGGGCAGCCCGCACCGAGGGCAACTACCGCACTCCTCCGTTCGGCACTCGTCACAAACTGAAAGCGGTGCTCGCGGTCGGGGACGCAACCGCGATCATGCTCAGCTATGCCCTTAGTGGGTGGGGCACGGGCTATTCCGCGCGGCAAGGTTTGCTCCGCACGGTGATCGTCTCGGCTTTCAGCGTCCTCGCTGGGCTGTGGGCGCTACGTTCACAAGGCTTGTACCTCTCTCGTGTCAGCGCTGTCAGGGTCGTGGAAATCTCCAGGACCGCACGTGGTGTTGCGTTGTTGGCAGGAATCGTCCTGTTGGGTGACCGCCTCGGTCATTTCGACTGGCATGTGCGTGAGACGCTCGTCGCTTCGCTTGTGTGCTTCCTGTTGCTTTGCATTGTCAGATCCGCGTATCGAGCCTGGCTGGCGAATGCCCGCGAACGGGGCTTGTACTGCCGGCGGATCGTGATTATCGGCACAGATAACGAGGCGGTTCGTCTGCTGAATCTGTTCAAGACCCACCGTGATGTGGGTTTGACGGTTGTCGGGATCGTCGGCGATAGAGCCGAGGCCGTCCGGTGTGGAGTTGGAGATCTGTGGCTTGGCGACGGTGAGCGCCCCGAGGACCTCCTCCACATCGCTGGCCTCTCAGGTGTCGTCGCGTCGGCGGGTGGGATGTCGTCCAGCCGTCTGAACGATCTCATTCGGATTCTTCATAGCAGTGGACTCCACATACACCTCTCCACGGGCGTATCAGGTATCGACGTACGGCGGCTGCGTTCGCTGCCATTGGCACACGAGCCGCTGCTGTACGTCGAGGCGCCATCGCTCGCCAGGGCGCAGTTCGCTCTCAAGCGCTGCTTCGACGTCGTCGTCGCGTCCTTCGCTCTCGTGCTGGTAAGTCCGATTCTCATCTCAGTGGCCATCGCCATCAAGCTGGATGACGCCGGCCCGATTCTGTTCAGCCAGGCGCGAGTTGGACGCAGCGGACGGAGCTTTCGTGTTTTGAAGTTCCGAAGCATGAGGGTCGATGCGGAGACAAGGCTCGCCGACCTCGCGGCTGGCAACGAACGGCAGGGACCGCTCTTCAAGATGGATCAGGATCCGAGGGTGACGCGGGTGGGACGATTTCTGCGGAGCTCCAGCCTCGACGAATTGCCGCAGTTGTGGAACGTTCTCCGCGGCGAGATGAGTCTTGTGGGCCCGAGACCAGCGTTGCCTGCGGAAGTCGCCAGCTTTTCTTTGGAGCTGAGGGAGCGGGAGCGAGTGTTGCCCGGTATCACCGGCCTGTGGCAGGTCGAGGCCCGCGACAATCCATCCTTCGAGGCGTATCGGCGGCTCGACCTGTTCTACGTCGAGAATTGGTCGATCGTTCTGGACCTGATGATCTTGATCGGAACCGTCGAGCAACTCGTAGTACGCATGTTGCGAAGTGTTCGCACCCACCGTGTCGCCACCAGCTCGCAGACCGGTGCAGTCGAAGTCGCTGTCGTCGAGGATGTGGTGACTACACTCGCGGCTTCCGGTGGGCAATAACCCGCCGGATTTGTTGTCCGGGCGTGGTTAGACCTCTGGTATGCGTGCGAGCGCGCGCCATCGCTGTTGGAATTTTTTCAGAAGGGAGATGGTGACCGTGGGACAACCGGATACCTATGCCTACGACATGTCAACCTCCGATGACGGCCAGCGCGTGAAACCATGACGACTGGTCGAAAGAAGAGTTCTGTGCTTCTCGGAATTTGTCGCTTCAACGGGTGCGACGTAGAAGCCTCGGCGACGGTCGGGATCGTGCGGCTTTGTGCCTTGCATGAGTCATATATCTTGCAGTTGATGGATCGCTCTGTCGGTCCAACGGCCGAAGGTGTGTGGACGACAACGAGCGACGGGCCACTGGTAGCCCTGCTGGCACCGATGCTCGACAGGCGTCGGTCTACATCGTCGGACTCCTGACGATCGCGTCCGCGGTCACTTCCTCCCGTTGGAGCAGGTCCATGACACGGTAGAGGTCCCGGGTTCAAGCCCCGTCACGCCCATCTCCAATCCCTACGCAGTCAGGCCTCGAAGTCGCCACCACGAACAAGCGCTATGCGTGGACGCGTTCCGATCGCGGGTCAAACAGCGGCCGGAGGGACGGGCGCGCCGGGACTGCTACGCCGGCGACTTCGATGGAGTAGGTCCCCTGCTCGAACCAGCGACGTGGCACATCGACGGTTGGGGCCTTGACGTATCCCATCCCGATCGACGAGCCGACCGTATGCCCGTACATCGCCGAGGTCAGATGGCCGACACACTCGCCGTCGCGGAAGATCGGCTCACCGTGCAGTGGCAGTGGCGCCGGATCAGCGAGGGCGAACTGCACCAGGCGCCGCTGCACACCCCGCTCGCGCTGGGCGAGCACAGCGTCGCGGCCGATGAACCCATCCGGCTTGTCCCAGGCGATGGTGAAGGCGAGGCCGGCCTCCAGCGGCGAGTCGCCGGCGGAGATGTCGTGGCCCCAGCTGCGGTAGCCCTTCTCCAAGCGGAGTGAGTTGAGCGCGTGGTAGCCAGCAGGTCTGCCACCGGCATCGATGATCGTGTCGTAGATGTGGGCGGCGATGTCGTACGGAACCAACAGCTCCCACCCCAGTTCGCCCACGTAGGTGATGCGCGTGGCGCGGACGAAGCCGAGGCCCAGATCGATTTCTCGCGAACTGCCGAAGGCGAACGCCTCGTTCGAGAGATCACAGTCGGTCAGCGGCTGCAGCAGCTGGCGCGACTCGGGGCCCATCACCGCGATCATCGCCATCGTCCCCGAGACATCGGTGACAGTGGCGAACTCTTCGTCGGCGATGTGTCGACGGATCCAAGCGAGGTCGCGAGGCGAGGTGGCCGGGGCCGAGAGCACCACGAACTCGTCGTTACGTAGGCGAGTGACAGTGACGTCGGCTTCGATTCCGCCGAAGCGGTTGAGCCACTGGGTGTAGACGATGCGGCCGGGCTCCACGTCGATGTCGGCCGTGCAGATCCGCTGCAGCACGGTGACCGCATCACGGCCTTGCACCGAGAACTTCCCATACGTCGATATGTCGAAGACGCCGACCGCTTCGCGGACCGCTCGATGTTCAGCTGCGGCGTGCTCGAACCAGTTCTGGCGACCGTAGGAGTACATGTACTCGCGGTCGACGCCCTCTGGCGCATACCAATTGGGTCGTTCCCAGCCCAGTAACTCGCCGAAGACTGCGCCGTTTGCGGCGGTGCGATCGTGCAGCGGACTGCGACGCAACGGCCGCGCGCTCTGCCTCTGGAAGTACGGCCAGTGCATGTCGTAGGCGACATCGAGCGTCTCTTTCACACGCTGCTCGAGGAAACGCCGATTCGTCTCGTGAGGCATGACCCGCGCCGGATCCGCCTCCGGCAGATCGATCGACGGGCGGCCGTCGACAAGCCAGTCAGCCAGCACCGAGCCAATGCCCGGCCCGGTGAGGAATCCCGTCGAGTTGAACCCAGCGGCGATGAAGAAGTTCTGCAAGTTTGGAGCCTCACCGAAGTGGTACACGCCATCGGGTGTGAAGCTCTCCGGTCCGCCGAAGAACAACCGGATGCCGGCAGTGGTCAGCGCGGGGATTCGTTTCATGGCGATCTCGTAGAAGGGCCCGAGGTGTTCCCAGTCATCTGGCAGCTGCACGAATGCTGGACCGTCGGGGATCCCACGCGACTGCCATGGGTAGCTGCCCGGCTCGAAGAACCCGACCATCAGGCCGTCGCCCTCGTTCTTCACATAGATCCAGTCGTCGGAGCTCTTGATGGTCGGTAGGCCGCGGCTAAGACCCGGGATGCCTTCCGTGATGACGTAGTAGTGGGCGAGCGCCTGCAATGGCACGTGCACGCCGGCCAGCGCAGCCAGCTGCCGGCCCCACATCCCGCCACAGTTGATCACGTATTCGGCCTCGATCGATCCGCTCGCAGTGTCGACACCGCTGACTCTCCGGCCGTCGTGTCGAATCCCCTCGACCGGTGTGTTCTCGAAGATCTGCACACCTCGCTGCCGAGCGCCGCGCGCCAGCGACATCGTCGTGTCGGTGGCGTTGCCACGCCCATCCTCGGGATAGAACAACGATCCGACGAGACCTTCGCGACTCAGCAACGGGTACTTGTCGATTGTGCGGTCGACATCGAGGATCTCGACGGCGATCTCGTCGTGCTTGCTTACCGATGCTTGCCGCAGTAGCTCCTCCCACCGGTCGGGATTGGTCGCCAGGTGCAGCGTCCCGGTCGGCTCCCACCCCGTCGATAGACCCGTATCAGCCTCGAGTGTCTTGAAGACGTCGATGCTGCGCTTCACGACCTGACGCATGCCCGAGGTCGGGCGTGCTGTCGTGATGAGACCGGCGGCGTGCCATGTGGTGCCCGACGTCAGCTGGTTGCGCTCGAGCAACACGACATCGGTCCAGTCCCGCTTGGCGAGGTGATAGGCGACGCTGCAACCGACAACTCCTCCGCCGATGATCACTACTCGGGCGCGACTCGGCAATCCGTCTTCCATGCGTCGCATTCTGGTCGGTCGGCGGGTGCGACCTGATACCTACAGACGCGGCTAGCTCACCGGATCATGAAGGTGTGCTCACCAAGCGGAGCTTCGTCGATGATCTCGACACCCGTCACAACGGCTCCTGAGGGACCCACCCGCATCCACGAAACGATTTGTTCGACGGCGTCAGGATCGCCTTCCAACGCGGCCTCGACCGTACCGTCGCTGTTGTTGCGTATCCACCCGGCGACGCCCACAGCGACAGCTTCACGTCGACAACCTTGCCGGAAGAACACGCCCTGCACCCGGCCTATGACGATGACGCGTCGCCGGATCATGCCTGATTGTCGCAGTCCGGCTAGGACTGCAAAAATTGCTACGTTCGAGTCGGCGCTCGCTATGTAGCTCAGTCGGTGACGTTTTCCACGAGGAATGAGATCCGCACCAAAGCTCCCCACTCGTCTAGATCGTCGCCTCGCAGGCCGATCGACACTACGTCGAGCGCCTTGACGCTGCGCAGGGTGCGACTCGCTTCTGCCAGCGCAGACTTGACGGCATCGTCGGAACTGACGGTTGATCGTCCGACCACTTCGATGACCTTCGTAACACTCATCGTGCCCTCCTTGCTCGATGTCCCACCGCGAAGTCTCGCGCACGATTTCGGGTCGTAGTTCACGGCGGGTTGATCGGTTTACACGTATCGCCGGAGGGCATGCGCGCGGTCCATCATCGAGGTCATCAGGACTCCTCGATGGCGGGTGTATGCCGGCTCACAGGTTGACCTTTCGAATGCGATCGTCATTGAGGAGGGCGCGTACCTTCACGTTGGCGGCGACGCCTGCTCCTGCGAGGTCGAGGGCGGCGAGCGCGGCCCCGACAACCGGGCGGTCGTAGCAGACCGCGCACCGGGCCGTCGCGGCGACATGTTGCACACCGACCTCGATCCTGGCGACGTATTGCTGGGGGAGCGCAGCCATGATGCTGCCGCCGAGAACAACGGGAACCTCGAGACGGGCGATGCGTAGGCGCCGGATTGCGGCAACGGCAAACAGCACCACCTCGTCAGCTTGTTGATTCAGGATTTCGATCGCGGCGAGGTCACCGTCCTCGGCCGCAGCCACAACGACTGGGGCCAGTTCGCGCAGCCGCTTCTCGTTGAAGTGGTTTTGATGAAGGGCGATCGCGACGTCTGTGGCCCTTCGCCGATGGAAGTGATCTGCAACGTCGCGGCGCAGCCTCGTCGCCTGTGCCCGTCCGTCCTCGGATCGCACTGCTGCACCGAGTGCTGCCATGCCGATGTCGGTACCGCCACCCCAATCACCGGTGATGTCTCCGAGCGATGGAAACCGAGCACGGCGGCCGTCAGGGGAGCGGCCGACGCAGTTGATCCCGGCGCCGACCACCACGGCGACTCCCCAGCCCTCGTCGGCACCGGCGCGCAGGATGGCGAACGTGTCGTTGGCTACAGAGTTGCAAGGCGTGCGGCCCAGCCGGTCGATTGCGCGATGCAGAGCACGCTCCTCGGCGGGAAGATCGGCACCGGCCATGAACCACGCGCCGAAGTTGGCGATCTGTCTGTCATCGTGACCGGCACCACCGCGGCGGATTCCGGCGTCGTCGCATGCCAACCCGATCAGCGCGTCGACGAGCCGCAACGAACCCTCGAGACCCAGATGATGAGGTGACGAACCGGGTCCGCGCACAGCGGCGAGCACCGATCCGCGAACATCGAGCAGAGCGACATCGGTCTTGGAGTTGCCGCCATCGACGGCGAGCACCGCAGTGTCGGTCATGTTCGAAACCGCGGGAGATTCGCCGCGTTCGCCACGAGGATGTCTTCCAGTAACTGTTCAGCCGGCTTGATCTGGGAGATCAGCGGGTGGGCCAGCAGCGCCAGAAATGCGGTCTCGCGGTCGCCCGTTTCTGCCGCCTCTGCGGCGAGCCGCTCGTACGTGGCAACAGCACCAACAAGCCCGGCGGTGGCTCGGTGCAGTCCGGACGAAACGGCTGGCGTGGCACCTGCCCGGTTGATAGCGCACGGAATCTCGACGATCGCATCGTCGGGCAACTCGGGCAACGCGCCGTTGTTGCGCACATCAACGACCTGTACATCGCCGGTGTCGTTCCACAGCGACGCGAGCAGTTGCACCGCGGCCTCGCTGTAGAACGCGCCGCCTCGTCGCACGAGCAGCTCGGGCTTGGTATCGACCGTCGGGTCGCGGTAGATCTCCAACAACTGGCGCTCGATGTCCATAACCTCTTCGGCGCGCGTGCGCTGGCCGCGTTGCTCGCCGACCACGACGTCGTGTTGGTAGAAGTAGCGCAGGTAGTACGACGGGATCGCGCCCAGCGAATGCAGCAGCCGCAGTGGCATGCCTACGCGACTCGCCAATTGCTCGCCATGTATTTCGATGAGGCCGGGCAGAACATCTTCGCCATTTACTTCGACGGATCGGATCCAGGTGAGATGGTTGAGGCCGGCGTGACCGAGCCGTACGGCAGTGGCGTCGACACCGAGCCAGCTGGCGAACAGCAGCTGGAACCCGATCGCCACGTTGCAGAGACCGATCACCCGGTGATCGTGATCGAGCAACGAGCGGGTGACGATCCCGACCGGGTTGGTGAAGTCGATGATCCATGCGTCCGATGCAGCGCGGCGCCGTACTTCATCCGCAATGTCGAGCACGACTGGCACCGTCCGCAGAGCTTTGGCGAATCCTCCGGCGCCCGTGGTCTCCTGGCCGACGCAACCGCATTGCAACGGAATGGTCTCGTCGAGATGCCGGGCCGCTTGACCACCGATGCGCAGCTGCAGAAGCACGAAGTCGGCACCATCGACGGCCTTGGCAAGATCAGCCGTAGCGGTCAGCTTTCCGTTCCACTCACGGCGGCTGGCGATACGTTGGCTCACGCCCGCGACAACGTCGAGACGAGTCGAGTCAGGGTCGCACAGCACCAGCTGGTCGACCTCGATCTCGTCGCCCAGCCGGGCGATGCCATCAACGAGTTCGGGGGTGTAGGTGCTGCCACCACCGACCACGGTGATCTTCATCGACGTGCTCCCTGCGCGCTGACCAAGGGTGCGGAGGGTCGATCGACGTCGAATATCCGATCGACGACGAGACGCAATGCCTCGGTGACAGCGCCGTCCACGACTGCAGCGGAGCCGAGTTCGGAGCTGCCCAACCGGGGTTGAAGCGGCGAGATGGCGGCGAGGTTGCGTCGCAACGGCTCGAGCAGCAGCGGTCCGGCGCCGGTGCCGATGCCGATGCCGCCTCCGAGTATCACCAGCTCGGTTGCTGTTTCGACGCGCTCGGACCCGACCGTTGGGAGGTAGCCGACTTCACCTGCCAGCCCGGACGCACCGCGATGCAATCGTCCGTCGAGGACCACGCCCATGCCAAGCCCGGTGCCGATCGAGACGAGCACAAAATCGCGGACGCCGCGCCCTGTGCCACGCGCCAACTCACCGATGGCCGCGAGGTTCACGTCGTTCTCGAACACCGACGTACTTCTACTACGTTGCCGGCCAGACGCCGATCGTGCCGGAGCACGTCTGGACAACTGGCCCAGGCATCCG
>JAENVT010000464.1 GCA_016650435.1 Ilumatobacteraceae bacterium | reverse complement strand
AGGACGGTGCGGGGCACGATGACGACTGCGTTGTCGCCCTGCAGGATCTGCTGGGCGACACCGCTGGTGTTGGCGGCTGAAAGGACGCACACCTCGATCGGCTGACCATCCGGGCCGACCAGCGAAGCGGTTGCGTTGTTGGCCGCTTCAGGCATCATCGCGATGATCGGGAGGCCGGCAGAGCCGGTCCAGCCGCAGAAGGTCATCGGGCTCGGTGACTCGACGATGAAGCGGTCGAGATTGGTTGTGGTCCCGTTGCCGGGGAACAGGACCGGGCTTGCGGGCCGTGGGTCATTGCCGAGGCCGCGAAGCACGTCGAGCGTGGCGCCGCTGTGCCATGTCGGCGTCGTGCCCAGGTCGCACTTGCCGAAGCCGGTCGAGTGCAGATTCGGGCGGAGGATGCCGATTGCGTGGAAGGGGCCGCTCATCCACAGTTCGACGTGGCTGCGGGCGCTGGTGTTGATCTGGCTCGACACGGCAACGTTGCCGCTGTTGCCGGCGACATCACCATCGGGCGTGTAGCCCTGCAGGCCGGGGGTCTCGTCGTGGCTGATGCCGTTGTACAGCATGTAGCAGCTGTGAGCCGCTGCGCCCGCTGACATCGAGGAATCCTCGACGACGGAGCCAAGACCCGCCATCGCTCGGTAGTAGTTGACCGTGGTCAACCAATCGGCGGTCGGGGGGATGAACGAGGGAGAAGGCGTTGCTGCGCTAGCAGCAGAGGCGACGAACGACGCAGCAGCAAGGCCGATTGCGACGCCCAGTGTGAGGAGCCGATTCCATTGCTTGTGCTCCTGCATCATTAGCGTGCCTTCCTCGGCCTTCTTCCCATGACGCACTGGTCACCCGTTCAGGACATAGAGATCGGCCGTGCGACGGCATGACTTGAGGGACCTCCGGCCTTTACTCGGACGCAGCGTCAGACATCTGACGAACTCTTGACAGACCCACTACAGAGAGCGCGCCGAACGGTGAGGCCTGGTCCGGTGGGTGGAATCAGCGGGCGCGGAGCGCGGCAGGAGCGCGCCAGATTCCCGCAAGAAGGGCCCTCGCGTGGGCGCCGCGAGGACTCCACCGCAGCCGCCGGATCGACAACCACAAGGCCCGTTTCACCATGGCTCGGTCACCGAATCGGAACGCAAATCTGAGCCGGTTGCGCTCCTGGAGGTACCTGGCGCGCCCGCCGAGCTGCGAGGTCGACGCGCTGACGCGGTGCCACACGATGCTCGACGGAACGCAGCGGTACGTCCATCCCAGTTCGGCACCTCGTCGGGCTAGATCGACGTCCTCGTAGTACAGGAAGTATGAGTCGTCGAAGCCTCGGGTCTCCTCCAGGAACTGCGATCGGAACAGGACCGCTCCACCGGTGAACGAATCGATCGCACGGTCATCGACGAACTGCGGTCCGTCGATCTCGCCGTAGCCGATGTCGCTGCCGGCACAATCGTCACCGATCATCACGCCAAGGCTGTTGATTCGGGGAGGATCTGTGCCGGCCAACAACAACTTCGGTTGCACGGCACCGAGTTTCGGATCGCCGTCCAATGCGGCTCGCAGCGACGCGAGCCAGCCGACCTCGACCTCGATGTCGTCGTTGAGCAACGCTGTGGCGGTCGCTCCGAATTCGGCAGCCCGCTCGAAGCCGAGGTTCGCACCGCCTCCAAATCCGAGGTTGCTCGGGGCGCGGACCAGCACGACATTGTCGCCGACGCGCGCATTCCCACCGTTGTCGACAACGATCACACGGTCGGCGTCACCTCCGGCGAGTACCGACGCAATGCAGGCGTCGAGCATCGCCGCCTCAGCGGAGAACGTGACGATGACCACCGCAAGCACCAGGCCATCAGATCACACCCCGCCGCGCGCGCTGAGTTTCGGTGAGCACCTGAACCCACTGCCGGTCTGGCGCTCGCGGAAAACCGCCGGAGGTTCGTGGACATAGATACTTTTCAATTTGTCGACAGGTGTACCTGTCAGGCCGACAGGCACGCGTGTCGCACCAGAAAGAAGATGTCCATGGATGGCAGGCCGCGGCTCGGGCGAATACCCGGGGGAGCTACGAGCGGCGAATCATGGCTTTCATGTTGATGCTCAGAAGCGGCGACTCGAACGCCGCGCGAGCTATGCCGTCGCCGTTCCAATGGAGCGGTGCACCGACCGACAGCATCGCCACATTCACCACCTCATCATCCGCAGATTCGATCATCCGTTCCACAAAGCGCACTGCTGGCGCGGTGAACTCATTCACAGGCCTAAATCGAACCTGCGGCTGGTCGCCCGATCGGTGCCAGATCAGGGTGTGAGCTTCTTGGGGTAGATCGATGCAGCGACGGACTTGTCGGTTTGATCGATGTCGACACCGCCGAGGATGGGCTTGCCGTCCTTGGTGATCTCGCCAGGCAACTGGTAGCACATGATCGAATTCTCGTCGGCGTTCGGTGATCCGACCAACAGCGATTCGTCGAGCGGCGTCAACACCTGGGCGCGCACTTCTTGCTCCGACCATCCCTGGGTGAGCCGGAAATACTTGATCGCCTTCTTGGCGTCGATGCGACGGACGAGGTCGCGGCGCATGTGTTCGTGCGGGAACCCGAGCGTGTGGCCCGTCTCGTGGCGAACGACACGGTGATATTCGCTCTCCGGGGTTTTGAGGGTGAACGCCTCGAGGTTCATCGTCGGCTGATCGGGCGCGACATGCAAGATGTCCGTTCCGACGTATGACCAGTAGCCATCGTTCGCCGTGCGAGCGATGCGCACATCGGGATCCGTCTTGGCCTGCACGAACTTGACATTGGCGAACTTCGACCACGCGTTCATGTGCGCCAAGATGTGTTT
>JAENVT010000463.1 GCA_016650435.1 Ilumatobacteraceae bacterium | reverse complement strand
TGAAGCGCTGCACGCCGAAAACCTCGAGGACCTGCAGACCGTATCGCACGCCTTGCGAGACCAGAACCAGCACGTGATTGCCGCCGCTGCCGAGGGACGCGAGCACGCTGAGCGGCGGATTGCTTGGAAGCACGCCGATGACATCTGCCCGTGGCGCGGGCAGGTTCACCAAACCATCGATCGTCGTGACCGACAGGGTGGATTCGATCGGTAGGGCGAATCGACCCTCTTCGGTTCGGAAGCAGACCATCGTTCTCATGCGCTCTCCGCCACGAGGCACCGGTCAACGAGCAGGCGCCGTAGTTCGGCGGGGTTGTAGCCGTGCAGTACCTCGACGAGTCGTTCGGGTTCGCATCGGTCGAGCGCGGCGATGGCGGCGCGGTAGGCCCTCAGAGCGGACGGGTGCGCCTCGGCTTCGTCGAGGGCCGAACCAAGCTGGAAGTAGGCGGTCGGGTCGTCAGGTGACAAGAAGGCCCATCGCCTGAACGCAACGATTGCCAGCTGGAGGGATCCGCTGGCGAGCAGCTGGCGGCCGAGTCGTCCGTCCTCTTGGCCTGTCTCGTCAAGCGCCCGATCGGATTGGGCCTGATCTGACTGGGCCTGATCTGATTTGGACAGTGCCGGAGGCTCGCTGACATGAGTGACTTTGGCGAGCGCCACGGGTTGTGGATGCTTGTGAACGACGGGCTTGGCGATCGAGACAGTCGGACTCATCTGGGCCGAAATCAATTGAGATGGTTGTCGAAGCGGTGCGACAGCCGCAGCATCCGTGGTGCTCCGGCGGCCAACCCCGCGAGGAATCGGCCGGTAGACATACGACACCCCGATCTGCGCCGGTTCGAATCGGTCTGTCATCTGCCAGAGGGTTTCCGCTGCGCCGACGAATAGGCACGCGGTTCGAGGCATCGCATCAGCCAGTCGTTCGAGAAAGGACTCGGCATGGCGCAGTTTGAAGTAGATCAAGACGTTGCGGCACATCACCACTTGGCATGTGGCCACGTGCGGCGGAATCGGATCGAGCAAATTGTGACGCTGCACGGTGACCATCTCGCGAAGGTCCTGTCGGACCCGCCAGCGGTCGCCTTCGCGAAGGAAGTGCCGGCGACGACGCTCCTCGGAGACGCCGCCCATCTCCCGCGCTGCGTACGAACCGGTTGTGGTGCGCATCAGGGCGCCTGGGCTGACATCAGATGCGAACACCAACCCGGGTCCACCAGCCTCGCTCATGGCTATGGCCATGCTGTAGGCCTCTTGACCGTTGGCAGACGCCGCGCTCCACGCTCTGAACGGTGCTTGAATCTTCGGCAGAATCACGCGGGCAAGGATCTCGAACTGTTCCGGATGGCGGAAAAATCCCGACTCTTGAACGGTGACCTTGTTGAGGACGGCATCGAAAAGTGCTGCGTTCGTGGCGAGGGCACCGACGAGTTCTTCACGGTCGATGTTCATCGAGTCGGCGACGTCTCGAAGCGCTCGGGCAAGCCGCGGGCGGAACGAGATGTCGGGCTTCAAGCCGATGCGGGCGTCGAGCAGTTGCGCCGCGGCATGGAGCAAGGCGTTGTCGGCGGTCACGACCGAACCGGTATTCTGCTCTGCGCGCCGCGAAGGATGGCTGCGGCGATGGCGGTCAATGGCAACTGCTGATCGACGGCGCCCAGTCGTTGCGCCGCTCGCGGCATGCCGAACACGGCGGAGGTCGATTGATCCTGGGCGATGGTCAGTGCGCCGCTTCGATGCATCGCCGCGAGCCCTGCGGCGCCGTCGTCTCCCATGCCCGTCAGAAGCACGCCGACGGCCCTCTCGCGGGCGTGCACTGCCACAGATTCGAACAGTTGGTCGGCGGACGGGCGATGAACGGTCGCCGGAGTGTCGACGAGTTCGATCCTCCAGTCGCGGCCAATGCGAAGGTGCGTTCCGCCCGGGGCGATATGGACGCAACTAGCACGCAGCGCCTGACCGTGGACCGCCATGACGACTTCGAGCGGCGAGACCCTGGCCATCCAGTCGACCAATCCTTTGACGAAATCGGGGTGGATGTGCTGGACGATCAACACGGGGGCTTTGAGGTTGGCGAGGCCCTCGAGCACGGTCGCGAGGGCAGGCGGGCCGCCCGTCGAGGCCGCTATCGCAACGACGCAAGACACTGCCATGTTCACGCGACCATTCGACGTTGGCAGCGTGGCCGCCAACGATGGCGTTCGCTCTGTTCGTGTTGGCAGGGTGCGGAGCCGGCCGCGCATGTGCCGGATCACTGGAACGTTCCTGATGGTCCGCACGCTTCGGCGTAGCTCGCTCTCGAACTCCTCCGTCCACTGCATGGGTTTCGGGACGGCCAAGAGCGCTCCGCCGACAAGTGCCTCGACGGCCGGCGCTGACGATTCGTCGGCCACTGTGGACGACAGCACGAGAATCGGTGTCGGGATAGTGGCCATGATCTGCTCGAGCGCGTACTGACCGCCACCGTCGGGAATGTTCAAGTCGAGGGTGATGACATCGGGACGCAGCGAGGCGACCAAGGCAATCGCTTCGAGGGCGGTCGTTGCCTCACCGACCACCTTGATGTCGGCATCGGCTTCGAGGACAGCGACCAACTTGGCGCGCTGAACGAGTGAGTCCTCGACGACGACGACTCGCGCTGGTTCCGTGTACCCGGTGGTGCTCACACTGCTGTTCCGACGAGACGGTCGACCGCGGCGAGCAAACTCTGCTCGTCGAAGGAGCTCTTGACGATGTAGCCGTCCGCGCCCACGTCCATGCCCCGACGTCGATCGGTGTCGCTCGCAAGAGACGTGAGGATCAAGATCGCAACGTTGCTCAAAGTGGCATGTGCTCGGATGTGCTCCGTCAATTCAAAGCCGTTCATCCTCGGCATCTCGACATCTGTCAGCACCAGGTCGAACACCTCGTTCTCGAGATGCGTCAGGGCCTCGATTCCATCGCTGGCGACGGTCACGTCGAAGCCGGCCCGTTCGAGAATGGTTCGTTGCAGCTCCCGAACGGTCAACGCGGCCGACGACACCGATCTTTCCGCGTCGCCTCAGATACGGCATTGTCGATGCGTGCACGCCTGCAACATCGACCATGATCACCGTTTCTCGGGGGAACCTGTCAGTACCCCGATCCAGCTGGGCATAAACATCAGGGTCTCCCAAGTTCGTAGCGGAAGATCTACAGTGCGCGGCGATGGGCTGTCCGCGGAGACGCAGCGTTGCAGTCGTCGCCCTCAACAGTGCGATGCCCGACTACCTCTGAGTCAACGGGAGTCTCAACGACTCCTGGAACGCCAGCCTCTTTGAGCGTGCGCACTATCCATCTGGGCATCGGCCAGGACGCCGGCGAGGAATAGTCAAGACCTGTGGATCGGCGTGTCACGCGACTTGCTGATCACCACCCTCTGATTCGTCGGGTCGTTCGATGAGCTTGCCGTTCTTGAATACCGCGCCGGCACGGACCAGCGCGACGAGGTGGGGTGCGTTGACGGCCCGCCACCGGGTCTGTGCTGATTCGATGAGCTTGAACGCCATCGCGA
>JAENVT010000462.1 GCA_016650435.1 Ilumatobacteraceae bacterium | reverse complement strand
TCGCAAGCTGACCAAGTTGGCCGACTGGCCACCGAATCCGTCGAGCGCGAATCGCACACCAGTGCTTCGCAGCCGGCTCATGTTCAACTGGACGTAGTCGGCCTGCTCGGTACGGACCGAGTCGGTCAGTTCGAACTGCATCATGTTGGCAGGCATCGCTCGGGCCACGAGCGTTGCGTTGACCTTGTCGGCGAACGTGACGTCGGCGAGTTCGGATGCGGTGACGTTGACCGAGACACGAGGCAGGCGCGCCGGGTCGAGAACCTTCGACATCTGCGCCCACAGCTCGAGTGCTGAGCCCAATATCTGACTGCCCACCTCACGAACGACGCCGGTGTCCTCCGCGACACCGATGAAATGAGCGGCAAGGTGAGAGTCGCCGGCGTCGTCTTCCCATCGCGCCAGCGCCTCGTATTCGACGACCTCGCCGGTGACGAGTTCTACGACGGGCTGGAAGTGCGCGGAGATCGCCCGCTTCTTCACGCCTGCGCGCAACGGTGCACCCAACCGCCCGGAGACGAGTATTGGCTTTGGGCGCGTCAGGTCGAGCCATTCGACGGTGCCCACGCCGCGCCCGAGGGCGACGGAGAGGTTGCGATCCGCACGGTCGAGCAGCACGAGCGGCGGCCGAGAAGGTCCGGAGGTCACGCCCGCGGCGCATCCGACCGCCGCGTCGCCGAGGCGCGTGCTGATCGATTCGTGAACCACGCGCATGATGTCGTCCACCAGCCGATCTCCAGCGGTCTCGACCGGGCAAACGATCATGAAGCGGTCCCCGGTGATTCGCTCGACGACCGCGCCGACCGGAGTGATCGCGATGAAGCGCTTGCCGATCTCGGTGATCACCGCGTCGCCGGCGCTGCGACTGAAACTTTCGTTGACGCTCTGTAACCCGACGATCCCGACCGCAACGCACAACGCATTGCAATCAAGCGCAGCCACCCGCTCGGCGACATCGGCCCACGGCGTGATTCGCGGAACACGTTCGATCCACGGCTGTCCGTCGACCCGAGTCGGCGAAAGAGCGACCATCAGTCGCGACGATCCGACGGTTTCCGAGATGTCCGAGGTGGACACGATGACGCCTACCCGTCGGCCCGTCGGCAATGCCAGCGTCAATGCAAACGAGGCTGGCAAAACCTGATTCGCGGTGATCAACAGGTCACGTCCGAGCAATTCGACGACGCGCATTCCGTGCAGCGTCGACCCGTGGCGCTCGAGCAGTTGCGAAGCGCGCTGGTTGAAATGCACGACCCGGCCGAACTCGTCGATGATCAGTGACGCCGTTGGCACCTTCTCGAGAGTGAGCTTCGGCTCCACCGTGATAACTGAAAGTTGCTGGGTTGGACGCGCGTTCCATCTGCTCATGACTGGAGATTCGGCGCTGCGGTTCGTGGCCATGAGGCGAGTTGATGAGCGTTGATGAATCGCTGGAGTTTTCGGGCCAAAGGTCCCTGCGTGCTGCCGGCTCATCTGCCGATACGAGTTGAACGAGCGCTGACTCCGGTCGCTCTAGCCAATGTGTGGATCGAAGGATGCGATGAAAATCTCTCACCTGCTGCTTGTCATGGTGACCGGCATACTTGCTCTTGGTCTCGCAACGCCGGCTTCGGCCGGGACAACCACCGCGACGTTGATCATCACGGGTGGCGCGTTGGCCATCACCGTGCCGACGTCGCCAGTGAGCCTCGGGACACGGCAGAACACCGTCGGCGGAGGAACGATCAGCGGCGTTCTCGGCGTGGTGCAGGTCAGCGACGGACGCAGTGCTGCGGCCGGTTCGGGATGGGTTGCCAGCGTGATCTCCAGCGCCTTTACTCCGCCGGCCGGTCCCGCCATCGCCGCTAGCGCCGTCAGCTACACCGCCGGCACTATCACCAAAGTCGGCACCGCGGTGTACATAGCCAACGATCCGCCCGACCTCACGGGTGTCTCACCCGCTGTAACGGCGAGTGCTATCACCGGCGACAATTCGGCGACATGGAGCCCGACGATCACTGTCCTCATTCCGGGTGGTATGGCTGCAGGCACGTACACGGCCACGATCACCCACTCGGTTGCCTAGATCTTGACCACGACACCAGGCGGGCAGCAACGCACCGCGCAACCGTGGCAATTCGCCGCTCGGTTCACGGCAGTCGGCTCGATTGCTCTCGCCGTCATCGGATCACTTGCAACGGCTGTTGGCGCCTCGGCGCCAGCGCCTCCCCCGATTGCCGGCAGCG